>CAZYVR010000034.1:0-25220 GCA_964651145.1 uncultured Victivallales bacterium
CAGCATTGAAATGGTAATAAAGCCATTCAAAATCAAAAATTTTAACACCATTATATGGAAAGGCGACAGAAGTGTCATGCCTGAAGCCGTCAACTTTTTTGTTGACATAAGGGATGGCAGAGTTGAGCTTAAAACAAAGGATGAAAAAGGCAAATGGTGTGTCTTTGCGACAAGGAATGCTGTTTTGGAGAAGAACAAGTGGTATCACATATTGATAAGCTACGATGATGGAAGCGCAATGATATTCGTCAATGGCAGAAAAGAAACGTCAAAGCAGTCGGAGACGAAAAAAAAGATTGGCAAACTTTTAGCTAATCCATATCCTATAATGATTGGCAGCGGAGCCAATATTAGGGAGCGTCTTTATCATTTTTCAGGCCTTATAGACTATATAAAAATTTATGACAGTGTGATTACGGACGTTGAGCCTGGCAAGCAATTTGAATGGGTTAAACGAAACTACGACTTTCAGATGGAAAAAACAGAAGACCTTCAACTAGGCATAAACAAGAAGCTTAAGGATCTTGGGCAAATTTCAAAAAGCACATCAAGCACTTTAGCTTTTTCCCCCTCAAATCCCGATGAGCTGTCAGGCTTTTCTGAAGACTTGCAAAAGCTGAATGCGTTTCAGTTGGAATTCCTTAATAAAGTTTCTTCATTGGAAGCGCCGCTTCTTTATCGTCAATACTTTAAAAAGTTTGCAAAAACTGACGCTAAGTTTGCAGTGGCTACTCTTTTGTCATGCAAGCGTTTGAACAAAGAAAGTGGATTTTACAAAAAGCTGGGCGCGCCCGTCAATGAAATAAAATTGACAGCGGCAAAGAATGAGCGCGAAGGTTTTCAAGTTTTAGTTCTGGGCAATCCTGATTCTGACACAGATAAAATAAAAGTAAAGATTAATGCTTTGACGCACGAGAATGGCAGGAATAAAATTGCCAGGGGTAAAATCAGCTACGGCCGGATAAGAAGCATTAAAACTGAAGAGCCGGACATAGCCGTTGATTTTATAGGCGAAATACCTGACGCAATCATAGAGGATGGCAAAAAAATTCATGTGGCGCGCAATGATTTTACTCCTGTTTTCTTTCGCGTTCATGTGGATGAAAAAACAAAGCCTGGAAAATATTCAGGAACAGTGGAGTTCATTAAAGATAACCAGACTGAAAAAGTTTCTATAAATCTAAATGTTTATGATTTTACTTTGCCTGTTGCAAACTCCATTAAATTTACATTCCCTTTTTGGGAATCATTCTACCAAAAATGGTATGGGATAAAGAAACTGACGCATGAGCAGCAGATGTACATTTGCCGCTGGCTGCTGAATTACAGAATCTCTCCTAATAACAATTACACTAGAGAGCCTTGTTTTCCATCAATTGAGCTGATGAAAGAGCTGAAGCCACTGGGAGCAAACTATCTTAGCCTCACGTATGTTGGCCGCAAGAAACTCTGGACAGAAGAAGAAATTGAAAAAAGAATAGAAAGTTATAGAATCACTATCGATAAACTGAAAAAGAACGGCTTTTTTAAGGACACATATTTGAAGGGCTTTGACGAAGTGGATGTAAACATGGAAAGAATAAAAGCCGCGCGCCAGATAATGCCGCGCATCAGAAAAGCCTTTCCTGATTTGAAATGCAGGCAGGCCTCATTTCCCAATCCGTTGATAGAGGATCTTTTTAACGTATGGTGTCCGCTTTTTAGCTATTTTGGACAGGAAAAATATCGCAAAAAGTTGGACGAGCTGATGAAAAAACCGGGAGTTGAAGTTTTATGGTATGCCGCCGACAGGCCGGAGCATCCGTATCCGAACTTTTTTCTGGATTATCCTGTTTTTGATTGCCGCATAATATCAACTTTGACTTTTATGTATAAAGTTAAGGGGCTACATTATTGGGCAATAAATCGTGAATGGGTGAATAACAATAAAAAAGGGAAAAGATGGCCTGAGGTTTCTTGGGATCCTTATATATATTCTCATCAAGTAGGCGCGCGCAAAAATAAAAACGGCATGGGCAACTTCACTTATCCTGGGCCGAACGGGAAAATATATCCTTCGCTTCGGCTTGAAAACTTGAGAGACGGAATTGAAGATTTTGAATATCTCAAATTGCTGGAGCGAAAAACAGCGCAACTGGAAGCGAAAATCGGCAAGTCTATGCTTGTGAGAGACGCTAAAGCTCTGTTGAAGACGCCAGCCAGTGTGGCTGTTGCCATTGATAATTATTCGTCCAATCCGGAGCATTTGCTCAATTACAGGGCCAAAGTTGCTGAAATGATTGAAAAAGTGTCTGCAAGTTTGAAAAAATAACGGAAAATAAAAATGAAAAAAGAAAAGCTTTTACGCCAAATTCAAAGTTATCTTTCTCTTGATAAAATATGCAAAAAAGGCGAAGTTATTTATAACTCTGACCGTTGGAACGATTTTAAATCATATAGCAAAACAGCTGATTTCATGGAGCAGGAGTTTAAAGCGGCTGGAGCTGATGAAGTCGAGCGTTTTTCTATACCCTGCGATGGCAAATTCACTTTCGGCGATTGGGTAATGCCCTACGCTTGGGATATCGAAGACGGCAGCTTGGAGTTAATAGACCGATTCGGAAAAAGGGAAATGCTTTTGGCTGACTACAAAGCTGTCCCCATTAGCATTATTCGCTGGTCAAAAGAAACTTCACCCGAGGGGGAAGCTTTTGAGATGGCATATTTGCCGGATGCCATGAATGAAAAGGAATGGCAGGATGTGGATGTTGAAAACAAGCTGGTCTTCACACATTCTAACGCTTCACATATCTATGGCTTTGCCGATAAATATGGAGCGGCTGGGATTGTCACGGATTTTTCAACTGACCCGGAAACAATGTCGGATAAAGTTCACTGGGTGAATGTCTGGACGGATTACACGCTATGGGGAACGACCAGGAATGATAGGCGTCTTATAGGCTTTGCGTTAACACCTGACATGGGGAAAAGTATTGTCCAAAAATTTAAGGCAAGCAGAGATAATATATTAAAAGTCAAAGCTCGCGTAAACGCCAAATTTTATGAAGGCGAAACTGATGTTGTTTCAGCCGTTATAAAAGGAAGCGAACATCCTGAAAAAGAAATAGTTTTTTATGGGCATCTTTATGAATGTCAGATAGATGACAACGCATTAGCCGGGGCGCTATTTTTGGAAATGGTTCGTTCTATTGCCGAAATGATGAAAGAAGGGGTTATAGACAGGCCCAAAATATCAATTAGATTTATTTGTGGCTGGGAATGGATAGGCTCTGATTATTATGCACTTTTCAAAAAACAGGACAAGGAGTGGATTGCTTCGGCTGCTTACGATGGCGTTGCCAGAAATTATGATTGCGCCAAGGGGCCGGTTTGCGTTTCCTCTTCGCCATTTTTCAGCGCGTCATTTGCAGACGCTTTGTTTTTAGAGTTATGGAAATCTTTTTCATTGGAATTTATCCCAAAAATTGCCTGGCGCACTGAAGGCTGGTCAGGTGGCAGCGATAATTATTGGGTAGATCCTCTCATGGGCAATGTTTCGAATGTGTGGGCTCATCAGACAGGGATGGGAGAATGGCATAAATCTCATAGCGATCTAAGCTGGATCACAAAGCCCATCCTCCATTATCAAGCGCTTATAGGAACTCTGTGGGCTCTTAGCATTGCTTTCGCCGATGAAAATGATGTTGCCTATTTTTCAAGGCTGGCCAAAGCGCAAGTGGAAGATGAAATACGCCGTCATGCTGTTTCTTTTGATTTTGAAAAGAACTCTTTGGGGGATTTTAAAATTCAGCAGGCGACTCTTAGGGAAAAAGCGAAAAAAATGCTCAATGTTTCATCTTTGTCAAAAGAGGCTCAAGACAAAAGCGTTGAAGATGTGGAAGAGCTTCTTGTCAAGGAATTAGAAAACGCAGAAAGGCAGTGGCTTGAAAAAAGCGCTATGTCCTTTAATATTGACCGGGAAGAGCGAATCGCTGACAATGTTATACCGGAAAGAATAATCAATACTCCCCTGCGCTCAATGAGCAAATTAAATAGTTTCGACAGGAGCAAAGCCGACCGCGCGCCCATGACTTTATTTTTGACAGATGGAAAAAGAACAGCAAAAGAAATTGTCAGAATGCAGGAGTTTGACTTAAATGTTTCCTTAAATATAAGGAAAGTTCTCAGAAATCTAAAGCTTTTGGAAAAGGCCGGATACATAAAACTTAACTACAAAAAAAAGTTTTCGAAGGATTGCCTGATTCAGGACTTGGAAAAAGCTGGCGTAAAAAAAGGTGACACATTGCTTGTTCAATCTTCGCTTTTTGCCGTGGGGCCTCTTGAAGGGGGCGTGGAAGCTCTCTTTCAGGCATTGGAAGAGGCTGTTGGCGAAAATGGGACCATTTGCATGCCGTCGTTTGCGTATAATACAGCAAGGGCAAATGAAAATCCATACGACCTGAGAAATACCTTGAGCAGGGTAGGGGCTTTGACTAATCTTTTCTGGAAAAGAGATGGCGTGAAGCGCAGTCTTCATCCTAGTCACGGCTTAGCCGCAAAGGGGAAAAATGCGGATGAAATAATTAAGGACAATGTTAAATATTCTCCTTATGATGTTCACGGAGCTTTTGGCAAACTTTATGGATTAGACGCAAAAATCATAATGCTGGGCTCAGGGCTTTCCGCCAATTCAACAATGCACGCGCTTGAGGATTGGGCCAATCTGCCGTGCATGGAGCCCGATAAATATCATTATCTTGATGAGGGCGGCGCGCGCGTTGAAGTCACTTATGAAAAAGAGCCTTTTCACTGTCGTTCTTTTTATGAGGCCAATTCCAAAATGACTGAATATGAAAAGATATTGACCAACAAAGGCGTTATCAAATCATGTAAAATTGGCTTGGCCAAATCTTATGTGATGCGTTTTAGGGACTTGATGGATGTCGGCTTAAAGCTTATAGAAGAAAATAACTTTGACGTGCTTTTCTGCAACGAATGCGAAAAGTGCAGATCGCTCAGGATTGAAATTTCTGCCAAGTGGAAATTTCCCCAAAGCATTTACAATAACATAAAAAATTTGGAGATTAAGAATGATTAAACACAAAAACATGCTTTTAATTGCCGCATTGGCGGTCTGTGTTCAGGGATTTGGGGGATGCGTTCAGCGGAGCGGAAAGGCTGACGGCGGAAATGTCATAGCGCACTGGTCTTTTGATGATGTTGACAATAATAAGATTAAAGATAAAACAGGCAGGCACGATGGAATGGCTAAGGGCGACGTGCCGACTAAGTTTTTAAAAGACGGGCTTTATGGCAAGGCCGCTTATTTTAACAAAGGCAGATGCTCTGTCAATGTTTCTCACAGCGATGATTTGTCATTGATCGATGATTTCACCATTGAATGCGTGATAATGCCTTTCGCCGTTGATTCATTTCGAACCATTATATGGAAAGGCAATCGAAAGGTTCTGCCTGAAGCCATAAACTATTTTGTTGACATAAGAAAAGGTAAAGTTGAGCTGAAGACCAAGAATAAAGACGGGAAATGGTGCGTCTACTCAACACGGCCAGTATTGGAAAAGAATAAGTGGTATGACATTGTCATAACATACAAAGGCGGGGATGTGACGATTTATGTGAATGGCGACTTGAAAGCAAGCAAAATTTCAGAGAGCAATCCTTCAGGGACATCTTTGCTTGCCAACAAATATGACATAAATATTGGAGCAGGCGCTGACCATATTGAAAGCAATTATTCATTTGACGGCCTGATTGACGAAATTAAAATATCAAAGGGAACTTCGCCTGACATATCAAAAAAGAGGCAAAACGACTTTGCAAGAAGGCAAATAGAGTACCGTTGCAAAGAGCTTGAGAAAAAGGCGTTGGAAGTGGTTCAGGCTGCGCAAAGGCTATCTGAAGCCGCAATAGCAGATGGCGGCCTTGCCAGTGGCGATTTGCAAAACAAAAAGGCTTTGCTCAAAGAGTTGGATGAGGTCTGTGCAAAAGAATCTGACACTCAAAACTTTGCGCTTAAGAAATTGAACAGACAGACTAACGCTTATCAATACAAAAAGTTTTTTGCGCTTAAAGCCGGGGCTAACGCTCCTTTTGCGTTGACTGTTATGCCCGCATCTGAAAGGTTGGTGAAAAAGGCCCGGTTTTTCGATGACTTGAAGTCAACAAGCAATGCCATTTCAATTGAGATGGCCAGAAATGAGCGAGAGGGGTTTCAGGTTTTTGTTTTGGGCAATCCGTTTAAGAATATAAAGAATGTTAAAGTAAGCATTGGCGACTTAAAGCATGAAAATGGGAAAGACTCGATAACTTCAAAAAACATAGAATGGGCTCCTGTCGCAAGTGTCGAAACCACGCCGCCTGAAATTGCAGTTGATTTTGTGGGCAAAATTCCCGATATTATTATGGAGGGGGGCGAAAAGCTGAATGTGTCTCAAAACGATTTTACTCCTGTTTTCTTTCGAATATTTGTGGGTAAAAATGTTGTTTCAGGGAATTATGACGGGATAATTAAATTTGCCAAAGATGGGCATGCCAAAAAAATCTCAGTCAAGTTGAAAGTATATGATTTTGTGTTGCCTGAAAAGAATTCATTGATCGTTGCATTTTCATTTTTTGAGCAATTTTACAAGAAGTGGTATGGCTATAAAAATCTTACTGACAAGCAGAAAATGAATATTTATAATTTTTTGTTGAAATATCGCATTCCGCCAAACAATATTTATTCCAGAGAAGGCTGCTTTCCAAATATAAAATATTTGAAGAAGCTGGCTTCCAAGGGCGGAAATTTTTGCACTTTGAAAACCTTGTCAGGCAAGAAATTGCGCTCGGAAAAAGATGTGGATAAAATATTGGAAGATTACAGGCAAAATATAAAGGCTCTGAAGGCGGATGGCCTTTTCAAATATGCATATTGGTACGGCTATGACGAGCTGGGGTGTCATTTGTCCATGATGCCTTCGGCAAAGCAAATAATGCCCAAAATATTGGCAGAATTTCCTGATCTAAAGCTTATGCAGACATCTTTCCCCACTCAGAATATAGCCCATCTTTTTAATGTATGGGTTCCTTCATTCGCTTATTTTACTTCAGAGAAGAATCTAAAAATTCTTGATGATGCTCGGAAAAAGCCAAATGCTGAAATATGGTGGTATAATGCTGGAGCCCCCAAGAAGCCTTTCCCTAATTATTTTTTGGATTATCCTGTTTTTGACTGCCGCATAATAATGACGATGAGTTATATGTATAAAGTAAAGGGTATTCTTTATTGGTCTATAAACAGGGAGTGGACAACAAATAATTTAAATGGAAGAAAATGGCCAGATGTTCCATGGAAGCCATATATATATGGAGCTCACACCAAAAAAAGAGTTTATAAAAACGGCATGGGCAATTTTACTTATCCAGGGCTTGGCGGAAAGATATACCCTTCGCTCCGACTCGAAAATTTTCGCGACGGAATCGAAGACTACGAGTATTTAAAATTGCTGGAAAACGGGATTGCTGAATTGAAAAAGAATAGCGCGTCATCAGGCCTTGTCGGAGATGCTGAAAAGCTTCTGAAAGTTCCCGCCAAGGTGGCGGCAGCCGTTAACAATTTTTCTTCCAATCCCAAATATTTGCTTGAATACCGGAAGAATGTGGCGAATATGATTGTTAAGGTTCAAGCCGAATTGGAAAGAGCAAAAAAATGAAAACAGTTGAGCTAGGGAAGAAAGAAATTAAAGCATCAAAGTATTGTAAAAATAAGGCAAAGAAGGAGCTATTATGAATTTTTGTTTTCCATCTTTCAGAATTTTGTCATCATTATCTTTTGCGGCATCGCTTCTGTTTTGGGGCGGATGCGCGAGCAGGGTTCAAGACGAAACAAAAGATGACCACATTGTGGCGCATTGGACTTTTGACAGTGTTTCAGAGAATAAAATCAATGACAAAGCGGGCAAGCACGGCGGTGTTGTGATTGGAGCCAATTCCGGCAAATTGATAAGGAAAGGCCTGTATGGCAATGCAGTGTTTTTTGACCTTGGACGGAATTATGTTCAAGTGCCTCATAGCGATGATTTGTCTCTCACTGATGATTTTTCCATTAAATGCGTTTTTATGCCTTTTAGCGTCAGCGGATTTAAAACTATAATATGGAAGGGCGACAGAACTGCTTCGCCTCAAAGGATAAATTATTTTGTCGATATTCGCAATGGGAAGCTCGAGCTTAAAACAAAGGGTGAAGATGGAGAATGGTCTGTGTTTGCCACCTCTGATCCTGTAATCAAGCCGAATAAATGGCACGAGGCCCTCATACTTTGGAAAGATGGCAAAGTGAGCATTTATGTGAACGGAAAGAAGGAGCCAGTCAGTTATCAGGAAAAAAAGTTCAAGGGCATGAAGCTTATTGCCAACAAGGATGATGTCATGATCGGCTGCGGGCACAATTCTCGCGGGCTAGCCGGATATCCTTTCCATGGGCTTATTGATGAAATAGTCATTTACAACAAAAGCATAGATGTCAATTCGCAAATATTTTTGGAAAGCGAGAAAGCTCGCGCGTCTTTTTTGAGAAGCAAGCTGCTGGATGATTCCAGACAGCTTTTGCGTAGAACTAAAGTCTTAAATAAGCTTTCTGAAAAATATGAGGCTCAAGTAAGCAAAAGCGAGTCGAATAAAGACAAGGTCCGCCTGGCAATTCTAAAAGCAAATAAGAAGCTTGAGAAGATAGGAAGTTCCTGCTCCGTGTTTCTGGATGATTTCAATCAAAAGGTTGACGCGTTCGGATTTGAAATTGCTTATCGCGAAAGCTTTTTGCGCAACGCAAAGCCGGGCGCTTCTTTTGCTTTGAGTGTTCTTCCTGCGTGCAGGCGAATAGTCAAAGAACCTTCTTTTCTGAAAAAACTTGGAAAGCTGGAACGCTCAATTGCCGTGTCTATGGCCCGCAATGAATACGAGGGATTTCAGGCGATAGTTTTAGGCAATCCAGACAGAGACTCAAATGGAATAAACGTGGGGATAGGCGACTTTGTTCACGAAAACGGGAAAGACAAGCTCTCTGCAGGATCTGTAAAATGGGGCTGGATCAAGAGTGTGAAAACAACAATGCCGGATATTCCCGTTGATTTTGTGGGCGAGATTCCAGACGTGATCATGGAGAATGGCAACCCTTTTGACGTGGCAAAGAGCGATTTCACCCCTGTTTATTTTCGTTTCCATGCTGATGCAAAAACAGTTCCAGGAACCTATAAAGGGTCTGTCAAATTTACCCATAATGGCTGCTCTGAAAAGATAGAAGTTAACCTGGAAATCTATGATTTTGTTTTGCCGAAAGCCAGTTCTCTGAAAATAGCTTTTTCTTTTTTTGAGAGTTTTTACAAAAAATGGTATGGGTATAAAAAGCTCACGCAAAAGCAGAAAATGTATATTTACAGGTATCTGCTGAAGTATCGACTTGCGCCCAACAATATTTATTCTCATGACAAGTGTTATCCGTCTTTGTCCTCCATGAAGGAGCTTAAGGCGGACGGCGCAAATTTTTGCACTATTAATGTCGGCGGAAGAAAAAAAGATGTTTCT
This sequence comes from uncultured Victivallales bacterium, assembly GCA_964651145.1. Lineage (GTDB taxonomy): Bacteria > Verrucomicrobiota > Lentisphaeria > Victivallales > GWF2-45-14 > CAZYVR01. Next base: position 9,559 of record CAZYVR010000034.1, read on the forward strand.
GAAAAAGTGGCGGCTTTGCGGCCAACTATTGAAAAGCTGAAAAAAATGGGCCTTTACAAGGACGCTTATTTTTATTCTTTCGATGAATTGGCCAGTCATATGAAAGATTATGACAAAGCCAAAGAGCTTTTGCCTGCAATACAGAAAGCGTATCCTGACCTAAAGCGCATGCAGACATCGTTCCCAAATCCTAAAATTGCTCCTCTTTTTAATGTGTGGTGTCCGCTTTTTGATTATTTTGCAAACCCGGGCAGGCTTAAAATTCTCGAAAAAATGAGAAAGAAGCCAAATGGAGAGATCTGGTGGTACGCGGCGGACGAGCCATGCTATCCATTCCCTAATTTCTTTTTGGATTATCCTGTTTTTGATTGCCGCATTATAATGACATTGAGCTATATGTATAATGTCAAAGGCATTCTTTACTGGTGCATAAACCGGGAATGGTCCACAAACGATGTCAAAGGAGCCAAGTGGCCGGATGCAAGATGGAATCCGTATATTTATAATGTTTTCAGCAAGAAAAGAGTTTATAAAAACGGCATGGGTAATTTTACTTATCCCGGTCCTGACGGGATAATATATCCTTCGCTCCGGCTTGAAAATCTGCGCGACGGAATAGAAGACTATGAGTATCTTAAATTGTTGGAAGGCAAGGTGGCGGAATTGAAAAAGAAAGACGCGTCATCGGGTCTTGTTGAAGATGCGGAAACGCTTCTGAAAGTACCCGTCAAGGTGGCGGTTGCTATAAATAATTTCTCTTCCAATCCCAAGCATTTGCTTGAATACCGGAAGAATGTTGCGAATATGATTGTTAAGATTCAAGACGAATTAAAAAGGACACAAAAATGAACACAGTAGGGCTGCTCGAAAACGATCTGCGTTTGGAGTTCAAAAAGAAGGCTTGCGCTTTTTTGGGGCTTGAGGTCGCGGAGTGCGCAAACTCTGACTTGGTTGATTTGTCTTCGTTTGACAGCGTGGGCAATGAAAAAATAGCGGAGCTTGTCAAGAGTTCAAAGGTTTTGCTTTCGCCTCTTGCCGCGTCTTCTTTAGGCGATATTTGCCAGGACAAGATTTTAGTGGCGTTCCCTTTGCGGGAATGGGCTCTTGTTCAGAAAATTGTCCAAATAAAGCGCAATGACACTTGCGGAGAATTGACTTCTGCCAGAATAACCTGGACGCGGCCCAGGAAAGAATCTTCAAGCGAAGATGAATTTCTTTTCAACACTGTTGCCGGGTTGGTTGATGTGGCTTGCTGCATAACGGAGACGCCGATAGAGCAGCTTTACCTGGAAAAGGTTGAAGGGCAAAATAATATTTTTGGATTGATGATGTTTGGCGGCGAAATTGCCATAGAGCTTGAGGCAAATGAATCTCTTCCCAACTCAATGGAGGCAACGCATTTTATAAAAGCAAATTTTACAGACGGCATTGCGACAAACGCTCCTTTGGTGGGGCATTTTAACGAGGAAGGCTCAATTTTTGCGACTGATGAAAAATGCGAGCGCCTGCTTTCTGAAGCTGACGGATGGGATGGCGGCGATGAGATGGAAAACACTTACTGGCAAATGCTGCTGGCAATAAAGGAAGGCCGTTATTCCAGCGATATTCAACACGCCCAAAAAATAGTTCAAGCCGTAAAAAGCACTGTGACAAACAATATGCCTGTAAACTTTGAGGTGTCAAAATGAAGCCTGTCTCTATTCTAATAGCAGGAGCCGCAAATCCACATGTTCGAAATTATTACAATAAACTTATGACGGAAGGCTGTCCTGTTAAAACTCTTGCAATTTCAGACCATGACCCTGAAAGACTTCAATACGCAAAAGATTTTTTTGCCGAGTCCGGCATGGATATTTGCTTTTATGAGGATTGGCGAGAAATGTTTGACAAGCATCCTGACGCTGAATCTGTCATGCCAGGGACTGACAATCTTTATCATTTTGAGGTGACCCGGGAAGCTATTTTGCGCGGCAAGCATATTTACAGCATGAAAGTCATTTCAATGGATGAAGCGCAATGCGAGGAGCTTATAAGGTTGCGCGATGAAAAGAACATTGTTTTTCAGATAGAGCTTGAGCTACATTTTAATTCGCAGTACCGCAAAGTTAAAAACGCAGTTAGAGAAGGAAAGCTTGGAGATGTCAAGTCGGTGTATTTGACGAATGTTTCTCAGTCGCCATGCAATTATTTTCCAAATTGGGGCGACCCGGAGTTGTCGTATGGCAAAGTTGTCCCAATTAAGCCCGGCTCCAGTGTGTATCGCGGCGGAGGCCTGACAGATCATCCACATCCATTTGATTTAATCCATTGGGTCACTGGCTTGGAGTTTAAAAAAGTTTTTGCTGTGTCGAGTCGGAATCAGCGCGCGCATTTGAAGGTTGAAGATCACATTGCAATTACCGGAGAGTTGGAGGGCGGAGTTAAATTCTTTATAAATCCCTCATACTCAAATTTAGAAGAGAAAGTGGCGAAAAGAATTCTCATGTGGCCCAAATCCTTGGAGGTAAATCTCAAAGTCACCGGCTCAACAGGATATATGGCGGCAGATTTTTTTGACAAACATCTTTATGTTGTTGGAAAAAATCACGCTTCTCCAAATCGTTTGATGGTTGACGGAGCGGGGAAGAAAAGCGCAGGCGGAGGCGGATGCACTGGGGCTTTAGAGTGTTTTGCTGAAGCAGTCAGAGGGGGGCGCGATGTTGAATCGACGGCTGAGGACGGCCTTAGGGCAGTGAGAGTAATGAACGCCTGTTACGAAAGCGTGGAGAAAAAAGCTCCTGTTGAGTTGAATTTTTAAATCGGGTAATTCATCAGTGACGCTGGCGCGGCGACGTCAAACAGCTATGGCTTTCGCCCTTGGCGAGCGCTCATTGCCGCGCGTCTAGCCGCGCGTCTAGCCGGTGTTCCGCCCCGGCAAGCGTCCTGGGAAGCCTCCGGAGGCATGTTTTTACTTAAAAAAACCACTTTCACTGAGGGGGCGCCTAAATCGGGATGTTTTTTGGGATTTTTTGTTTGCCGCTGTGGCGTGATCCGTCTTTAGGATGTATAATTCTTGTTCTTTGCGCAAGTAAATGAGTTAGACGATAAAGTGCGCGATTGAAAATAAAGAACAGGATTTACAGTAATGGGAAGACAAAGATTTGACTCGAAAAAGCATAGACTCCCGGAGTTCAAGCCCTGCGGAGTATTGCTTGTTGACAAGCCTAGAGAGTGGACCAGCTTTGATGTGGTCAATTTTGTGCGTGCGCGTTTTAATATACCGAAGGTCGGGCATTGCGGGACTCTTGATCCTGCGGCGACCGGCTTGCTGGTGCTTACATTAGGCCGATTCACCAAGCTGAGCCAGAAATTCAGCGGCGAAGACAAGACTTATGACGCAACTATCATACTTGGAACCGAAACCGATTCGCAGGATATGGACGGCAAAATCCTTGCTGAAAATGATTATTCCAGCGTTTCTCCAGAAATATTGAAGGAGACTATAGAAGGATTTAGTGGCGCGCAGGAACAGATTCCGCCGATGGTGTCCGCTGTCAAGAAAGACGGCAAGCGTCTTTATGAGCTTGCGCGCAAAGGCATAGAAATTGAACGCGATCCTAAACAGATAACTATTCATTCAATAGAAGTTGCGGATGTGGATTTGCCTTACGCTACTTTTACCGTTTGCTGCTCAAAAGGCACTTACATTAGGACGCTTTGCGCGGATGTTGGGGCCAAGCTTGGTTGCGGCGGAGCGCTTTATAATCTCAATCGCACGAAAAGCGGCAGTTTTGATTTGAAGGACGCTGTGTCTGTTGATACCTTGAAAACCTGGGAGCAGGAAGAATTGGCGGATCATGTAATTGGATTCCTTCATCAAAAGATAATAAACAACCCTCTTTTCTCTGATTTTTAAGGAGTGACAAATGGCATACAATTTTCAGGCTCTTGAGAAGGCAGTCAATGATTTTGCGTTGAACGCGGAAAAAGAATTTAATATTGACGAAGCAATCGTTGCCGTTGATTCTGTTTGCGACATAGACAAAGACGACGAGCAGACTAGAAAAGAAGTGAAAGCTTTGCTGAAAATGTGTCCGACTCTCTTCCTTTCGGAAAATGAGTCATATTTTCCTAAAAACGGATATTTCAAGAAAGTGGAGTTTTGCGCAGTTCCGTCCAGATTTGAAATAAAAGAGGGCATTCTTTTTCCAGGGCATCGCTTTGCTCCGTTTTGTGAAGAGAATATTTTTCAGTCGGAAGTGGTTTTGATTGACGCCTCCACTGGCAAGCCAGTCAAGATGCGGGAGATTTCATGCGAATTCAGGGACGCCGGGCAATATCATACACTGCTTGGCTCCGAACAGATGATGGACTTTTTCATAGCGGACCATCCTGGCAATTCAAAAGTTGTGTCCTGCGGAAATTATTCAGGAACAATTACGCTTGCCGTCGCTGACATGAAAAAATTTTATAAAAGCAGCTCTTTTTCCGAAGGCGACGCTTTGTTGTTTGTCGTTGAAGATTGGCGGACTGGCAAGTTTTCTTTTGAGCGGATTTCCGCGGAGAAACGCGGCAAGGATGCCAAAATCGACTGGATAAGGCGTTTAGAGGACGCTTTGGAAAAAGTTTTTGACGAGCACAGCAATTACATTGAGATACCGGACCAGTTGGCAAATGCGTTTTGGAATGACCGCAGTCTTCTGAGCTCCCCAGCCGGGAGCATTGACGAGTTTATAAGCCTGGCGGACAAGGTTCAGATAACGGTTATCGGCAGCCAGACTGTCCTTACGGGAGTCAAGGAGTTTGAGAGTGATGATGTTGAGGCGCCCCAGGACGTTATGATTTCTGAAAGCGCGACAGATTCTCTTGAGGAAATACTCAAAGACATCGGCAGCCCTTTGAAGCCAATTGAGATTGAGTCCTTCATGCTGGATGAGTTATATAATGCCGGCGAGTCTTTCGACGCATTTTTTGAGCGCTGCTTTGACTCAGCTTCGGGATTGGCTTTTGCCGATGACGCTCAGGAAGCCGCATTTATGAATTTTCTGGAGGATCTTTGGGAGATGCGCCTGGAACGCTATAATCGTTTTGGCGATGACCGCAAAGGGATTGTTAGAGCGGCCATTTTGGGCGTGATTTCCGAAAGGGTTAATTGGCTCAATGACTTGAAGGACAGAACTGTTGACGTGAAATCTGTCTCGAAAGACAAAATGAAAAGCCTTGCGGAGGGGGCTCTGCGTCTTTGCACTCTGCTGGAAATGCTCAATTCTGAAAACTATGACATTGCAGACGAAGAGATGGACGATATTGAGGAAGCCATTGAGAAAATATCCGAGCTTCAAGACGGTCTTATTCGCGGCATAAACGCTCAGTTGAAGTAGCGCGGCGTCAAGATTGAACTGTGGCATGCTTGCATTTTAGAAGCAGAGACGCCTTTTGGACATTGTGTTTGATCTTCTTTGTTGAGGAGCTAGGGGTTAGTTTTTTTTATTTAGTATGGAGTATTTATTATGTTTGGGTCGCAAAGTTTTATAGTCGCGCTGTTCTGTTTGGCTTTGGCTTTTTTTGCTGGGTGCTCAGAGAGGAATGACAAGAACGCAAAGCCTCAAATCCTTAGATTGGCTACTACCACAAGCACTGTCGGTTCCGGACTTATTGACAAGCTTCTTCCGGTTTTTGAAAAAGATTATGGCATTAAAGCAGAGATTTTGTCTAAGGGCACGGGCGCGGCCCTCAAGCTGACCAGAGAAGGCGAGGCCGATGTGGCGCTTGTTCACGCAAGGGAAGCAGAAAATAAATTCATTCTGGATGGCTGGGGGGTGAACCGGATGGACGTCATGTATAATGATTTTGTTCTGCTTGGCCCTTCGGAAGATCCGGCGCGCGCAAAGGATGCGGAAAATGTTGTTGACGCCTTAAAGCGGATAGCATCAAATAAGGCAGCTTTTTTTTCAAGAGGAGACAATTCAGGCACTCATATGAGGGAGAGGCAATTGTGGAGCCTCACCCAAGTGTTTCCTGAAAAAGCCTTGTGGCATAAGAGTTCTGGAACAGGAATGCTGGACACTCTGAAGCTTGCCTCTAAGGAAAAAGCTTATGTGTTGTCTGATCGCAGCACGTATTTGTTTAATCGCGGCAATTTGAAGCTTGAAATTGTAAACGAAGGCGACAATCGCTTGTTTAATCCTTATGGCGTGATTGCCGCTAATCCCGCGAAAGTTCCCAATGTCAATTTTGATGCTGCTATGAAATTTATTGATTTTATAACTTCCGATGCGGGACAGGGCATTATTAGGGAGCATGGGAAAAAGAGTTTAGGCCAGCCTTTGTTTATTCCAATGGCTGTTAAAAAGTAAGTTATAGAAAAGGAAATTTTTTATGGAACGCAAACTTTTGACCAGATTTCTTGCCTTGGTCATTATTCCAATGATTTTTACTGCTGTCGCGTGCGTTTTTATTGCCAGCCGACAGATGCGCAAAAACCTTGACGACAGGCTTGCTGACACTCAGAGGGGGGTCCTCGTTGAGATTGAAACTCTCAGGGCCGATTTGCTTTCCAGCGTTCAAGCGATTGCCGCAAGAAAAAAAGCAAGGATGGCTTTTGTCAAAAACAACAAGCAGGAGTTGCTGGATACATTGAAGCTGGCAAGGAGCGTTTTGAATCTTGACGTGGCGACCGCGGTCGGCGTTGATGGAATCATTATGGCTTCCGCGAACAATCCTGCCTCTTACGGCTTTAAGTTTCCTTGTCCGGATATTCTTGACCGCGCCAGGGCCGGCAAAACTTCCATTGGCATGAGAAGCTGTTGTTCCGGACTCAACGTTGAAGTTGCTTTGCCTGTCAAAGTCGATGGCCGTGTCGTTGGTTTTTTGGCTTTTGGCCGCCTGTTGGATTATAAACTGCTTAGGCATATGAAGAGGCAATTTAATCTGGAAATAATTGTTTATGACGGCAGCAGGCTGCAAGCCACCACGTTTTCCGATCCGAATTTGATAAATGATGTCGGGCTTGACGCTATGAACTGGCAGATTTCCTCGAAGGGCAAGCCTATTGTCAAAGAAATGAAAATAGGGGGCGAGCCTTGCATTGTGATGGGCAAGCCTCTTTTTAACGGGGAAAAGAAACAAGTCGGGACTTTGTTTCTGGCCATTTCGAATGAGTCGACAAGGCAGGCTGTAAATTCTTTGTGCTGGATATTTGCGGGCGTTGTGCTTTTTATGCTCTTGGGCATAGTCTATGTTTGCCACAAGCTTGCGGAAAGCATAGTCAAGCCGATAAAAGCCCTTTCCATAGTTACCAGACGCGCCGCCAAGGGAAACCTTGACCAGGAAATATCAATAAGCTCCAACGATGAAATAGGCGCTTTGGCTGATGATTTCAGAAAGATGCTTGCGTCCAGAAAAGAAGCGGAAGCTGAATTGAGCAAAGCCAAAATATCAGCGGAAGCCGCAGCTGAGGCAAAGAGCAATTTTCTCGCCAATATGAGCCATGAAATAAGGACTCCAATGAATGGAGTGATAGGCATGAATGAATTGCTCATGGACTCTGGCCTGAATGAAGAGCAACGCGAATTTAGCGAACTGATATCGACTTCAGCAAACGCATTGCTTACTGTCTTGAACGACATTCTGGACTTTTCAAAAATCGAGGCAGGAAAGATCTCTCTTGAACTTGCCCCGTTTGACCTCAGGGACGCAGTGGAAAGAGTCGCGCAGCTTTTAATTATACACGCAGAATCCAAGGGCCTTGAATTAGTGGTTCGTTATCCTTCCACCGCCCCTGATCATTTTATTGGAGATCCTGGGCGGATAAGACAGATACTTACGAATCTTGCCGGCAATGCCGTTAAGTTTACCGAAGAAGGGCATGTGCTTATTGACGTGGATTTTGAAATCCAGCCGGGCAGCAATGAGGCTTGTGTCACTTTCAGCGTGGAAGATTCTGGAATTGGCATGCTTGAGGATCAGCTGAACATTATTTTTGACAAATTCACCCAGGCGGACGAAACGACTACGCGCAGGTTTGGCGGCACTGGCCTGGGCTTGGCCATAACCAAGAGCCTTGTGGATTTGATGGGAGGCGAATTGAAAGTGGAAAGTCAAATGGGCAAAGGCTCCAGATTCTATTTTTCAATCAGCCTGCCTGTTGACAAAAAATACAGGGAGTTTTCCGCAATTCCTAGCGACTTGGCTGGAGTTCGCGCTTTGGTTGTCGATGACAATCGTCTCAACCGCAAGATCATAGTGGAATATTTGAGGCGTTGGAACATGCCCTGCGACGATGTGTCTTCAGGAACTCGCGCGCTTTGCCTTATGAGAAAAGCGCAACACGAAAATAATCCTTATGGCGTTGCGCTCCTTGATTATCAAATGCCCAATATGAGCGGCATTGACTTGGCGGCAGAGATAAAGAAAGACGATGACCTGAAAGACGCAGCCCTGATATTGTTGTCTTCCGCCGCATCGCCCGGGGACGCGGATGATCTAATGCGAAGCGGCTTTGCAGCATACCACACAAAGCCGGTCAGGATGGGGCAGCTGTTCAACATACTTCTCAGAGTGTGCAAAAACGTAAATGTTGATTCAAGGAGCCGCTTGGAGGACAATAAGGGGGGCTTCGATATTAATATTTTGGTTGCGGAGGATGATCCGATCAATCAGAAGCTTGCCTTGACTATGCTTGCCGGGTTTGGCTGCAAAGTCGATTTGGCGAAAAACGGAAAAGAAGCGGTTGCCAAAGTTTTGAGCAACAAGTATGACCTGGTTTTTATGGATTGCCAGATGCCGGAAATGAACGGCCTGGAGGCAACGCGGAAAATACGCAGACTGCAAGATGAATCGTCCGCAGACGACTTTTCGCGAATAATTATTGTCGCCATGACCGCTCACGCAATGAACTCTGACAGGGAAAAATGCCTGTCCGCCGGCATGGACGATTATATTGCCAAGCCTGTCAGCAAAAGCGGAGTAAGGAACATGCTTGTCAAATACTGCGGAGCTCCTTCGTGATATCTTTGTTGATTCATGGAATTTAAAGTTCTCTTATATTTGCTAAGCTCGCAAAATGTTGTACCTTTTCTAGCGATAATTTTTTTGCAATCAAATACACGGAGAATTTAAATGAGTTCCAATGAGCTGAACAGAAACGCTTACCTTTCCAGGAATGTGGGAGATTTTCCCGAAGAAATAAATATTGGCGGACAGGCATATGCAAAGGTAAACGACCTCAGGTATGGCACCAATCCGCATCAGCCCGCCGCGTTCTTCAAGCCGGTCAATAAAAAATCTCCCATTGGAGACATGGAAATAGTAAAAACTGGAAAAAGCGGACTGTCACAGACGAATCTTGAAGACATATCATATGCCTTGAACATTGTGAAATATTTTGACATCCCAGCTTGCGCGGTCATGAAGCATGTTAACCCCAGCGGAGCCGCGGTCCGAAGAAGCGGCGAAAGCATTTGCGATGTCTATAAAAAAGCGCGGGATTGCGATGCGCGCGCGGCTTTTGGCAGCGCAGTGGCTTTCAATGTGGAAGTGGATTTGGAGACGGCTGAAGAAATTATGGGCTCCTTTGTGGAGTGTGTCGTCGCCCCCTCTTACGCCGAGGGCGTTCTGGATGTCTTTAATGACACTGAGAAGTTTAAGATGAACAAGCATATAAGAATTATTAAATGCGGGGAGCTTTCAGCCCTGCCGCGCTTTGTCGGAGAAGAGTCATCAACTGACTTCACTGTAAAGGTTCTTGCCGACGGCTCCATTGTGATTGCTGCTCCGCTCCTTACCAACCTGAAATGCGTGGAGGACATGAAAGTTGCCGCCGCCGAAAACAAAAGGGTCGGCGAGCAAAAATCGGAGATTCAAGCGTCTCCCGAACAATTGGAGGATCTCCTCTCCGCATGGTACGTTAACATCAGCGTGCGCTCAAATGGCGTCGTTATCGTCAAAAACGGGCAGACTCTTGCCGTTGGCACTGGCGAACAGGATCGCGTTGGAGCAGTGGAGCAGGCAATTGAAAAATTCAAAGCCAAATATGAGGGCAAAGAAGCTATCGAAGGCTCGGCTATGGCAAGCGACGGATTCTTCCCGTTTCCGGATGCGGTCGAAGTTGCCGCCGCCGCGGGAGTAAAGGCTATAATTTCCCCTGCGGGATCATTGCGCGACGCCGATGTTATTAAGCGCGCCAACGAACTGGGCGTGGCTCTTTATCACGCGCCCGAACGCATATTCTCTCATCATTAATAGAAAAACAACAATGACAATGGCTGCATGGTAGAAAACGGAATACGTCCTGACGAAAATTTTGAATCCAGCTTGACCGTGCACAACCTCAGGGGCGAGGTGCGGAAAGTTGTTTTTGAAAGCTCCGACGGAGCCTATTCTGTCTTGAAAGTCATTGATGATCAGGGCGTGGAGCATACTGTGACCGGCCCTATTTTTGGGGCCTACGCAGGGCAGGGCGTTGAGGTTTCCGGATCATGGGAGCGACACAAGGAGCATGGACGCCAGTTCAAAGCTCGCGACTATAAATTTGTCTTGCCAACAACCTCAACTGGCGTTGAGCGCTATCTTGCTTCAGGCATTATTCCAGGCATAGGCCCGAAGCTTGCCAAGTGCATTGTCAATAAATTCCAGGCCAATTCGCTCGATATCATGGACAGGTATTCCGCGCGCTTGAAAGAAATTCCGGGCTTCGGGAAGAAGCGCGTGGCAATGATTAAAAAAGCCTGGGATGAGCACGCCGAAAGAAGAAACGTCTACATCTACATGCAAGGGCTTGGAATAAGCGCGGCGTACTGCGCGAGGATTTACAAAACATACGGAGACACAGCCGGAGAGATTGTGCGCGAAAATCCATACCAGCTTGCCGATGACGTCAAAGGAATAGGCTTTCTGATGGCGGACAAAGTCGCCGCTTCGCAAGGCATCGGAAAAGACAATCCGCAACGCTTGGCGGCGGGAGTCCTCTACGCGCTGAAACAGTTGCGGATGTCAGGGCACACATGCTATCCGGAAGAAGACTTTTTTAAGTATGCCGGGGAACTTCTGGATGTTGACAGCCAAGGAGTTTCTGAAGGCTTGAAAGTCGCCATCGAAGCAGAGAAGGCGGTGGCTGATCCGTCTGTTTTGCCTGGACACAGAATGATTTATGACGAAGGAATGTTCAGGGCGGAAAACGAATTGCCAAAGATCCTGAACAGACTGCTCGCCGTCCGCTCTCACAGGGGCGCGAAAATTCTGGGCGTGAAAACCCCGCCAACTATTTCATTGAGCGAAGAGCAGATGCACGCCGTTGAACGCGTGGGGCATGGGCCCATCAGCATCATCACCGGTGGGCCGGGCGTTGGAAAAACAACTGTTGTCAGCGAGATAGTGCGCCGCGCCTCTGCCGCCAACCTCAAGGTTTATCTGGCCGCGCCAACGGGGAGGGCAGCCAAGCGCCTTTCCGAATCTTCGAAAAAAAACGCCATGACAATACACCGCATGTTGAAATGGGAGCCAGCCAAAGGACATTTTGCCTATGGCTACAAAATGCCCCTCAAATGCGACCTGCTGATTGTGGACGAGGTGTCTATGCTGGATTTGCCTTTGGCTGTTTATCTCTTCAGGGCGGTGGAGCTTGAAGCGACTGTTGTTCTGGTGGGGGATTCCGATCAGCTTCCGTCCGTGGGGCCGGGCAAAGTCCTTGACGATCTTATTCGCTCCGGCAGGTTTCCGGTCACGCGCCTTTCTCAAATTTTTCGACAGGGCGAGGGCAGCAGGATAATAGTGAACGCGCATGCGGTGAACGCAGGACGGATTCCCGAAATTCCAAGAACCGCGCCAAATGAACTTGCGGATTTTTACTGGATAGAACAGGAAGACCCGGAGCAGGTTGTCGATCTGATTGCCCGAATGGTCAAAGACAGAATACCGCAGCGCTTCGGGTTTCAGTCAATGACGGATATTCAGATTTTGACGCCGATGAACAGAGGCGGTTGCGGAACAAGGACTTTGAACGAACTTTTGCAGCATGAATTGAATCCGGGACACAAGCCGCAATTTAAAATTGGCGAAAAAACATTCAAGGCTGGCGACAAAGTCATGCAGACCTCAAATAACTACGACAAAAACGTTTTTAATGGCGATATGGGCAGGATTCATAATGTGAATTTGCGCGACAAAGAGTTTTTTGTGCGTTATGACTCTTCAATTGTCCAATATGGATTTGATGAGGCGGACCAGATAACTTTGGCCTATGCGATAACCGTTCACAAGTCGCAGGGAAGCGAGTTCCCCTGCGTCATTGTGCCAATGCTTGGACAGCATTACATGATGCTTCAGAGAAAACTGCTTTACACTGCCATGACCCGCGCCAAGAAACTTCTTATCCTTATAGGAAGCAAAAAGGCCGTGTCCATGTCGGTCAGAAACACTACGCTGGAGCCAAGATACTCCATGCTGCTGCAAAGACTCAATAAGGGGGAATAACATGCGCTCTTTTAAACTGAAAACAGAAGTGAAAATATCAAAACTCGACAGCCTTTGCGGCCCGGAAACTGTCGTCGCCGGAATAGGCTCATGCTTTGCCCAGGATATGCTGGACAGACTTTTCAGCGCAGGCTTTAAAGGCATGTCTAATCCAAACGGAATAGTGTACAACGCCGTCTCTATAGCCGAGACAATCGCGCGCGCCGTTGACAATGTCCCATATTGCGCTGACGATTTTTTCGAGTTCAACGGAAAGTGGCGCTCATGGGGTCATCACGGCTCGTTTGCCGATGCCTCGCGGGAAAACGCCGTAAGCAAAGCCAACGAGTCAACGCGCGCATTTAGGGATATTCTTGCGCGTTGCGATCTTTTTGTTTTTACTCCTTCTTCATCTGTTGTCTACGAACATATGCCTGAGAAAAGGATAGTCGCAAACTGCCACAAAGTTCCCAACAAAGAATTCAATCGCAGGCTGCTTTCCGTTGATGAAAATTTTGCGGCTCTGTCCGGCTCGATGGAAAAAATCATGGATTTTAATCCGGGTTGCCGTGTCCTTGTGACTCTTTCCCCTGTCCGGCATTATCCAGGAGAGCTGCCGCTGAACGCCAGAAGCAAAGCCCAGCTTCTTTCCGCCATAGGAATGTGCCTGGATAAATTTGCGGCTCTTTCATATTTTCCGTCATACGAAATTCTGACGGACGAGCTTCGCGACTACAGGTTTTACAAAGACGACATGCTCCACCCTTCCGAGTTGGCTCGTTCAATAATATTTGAAAAATTTCTGGACGCATTTTTCGCCGATTCCGCAAAAGAAAAAATAGCCCTTGAACAAAAACGCCTGAACCTGCAAAATCACATACAAAAATAAATGGCTGAATCTTGACCGCTCCGGGGACTTTTGGCGGTTCCATCGAATTGCCGGGGGCGCAAAGCGCGAAGCAATTCCGCCCTTCAGGGCGGCCAACGCTTCCGGCGTTGGAACACGTGCAGGCAAAGCCTGCACAATAGTTTGTTTTCGCAAACTTCTTTTGAGTCGCGAACAAGTTCGCGCTCACATCAAATAATCAGCGCGCCCTTGTCGGGAATCCGCTGGACTCCCACGCCTTATCAAGATTCTTACAGGCTTCATTTGTAGAGTCTCACCATTCGACGCCTGTCGGTCTGAATCCCCAGCTTGTCGCTTCAACTCCATTTAAGGCGGCGTGTCCATCCATAAATAACACATTAGTCTTTTTTGAATGTCTTACTGAGGTCCATTCGGAATAATTTGCTTTGTCACTGAAATTGGGGAGATTGCCATAATAGGAAAATGTAGTCCCTTCGCTAAAGTGATCAGCCGAATTTTTTCCATCATTCATTAACAGTGTGCGGCTTTTGTTTGAAAAATTTACCAGTTTGCGAAAGCCATATCCGCTTCCAGTTGTTATGTAATAATTGTATGAATATCCTTTCCACATGTATGGAGAGATGGTTGGATGGCCCGTGGAGGTTGAGGATGGGCAATGAAACACGCTGAAGTTTTTCTTTGCCGATGCCTCTGTTAAATTTTGCGGGTAATTTAAATAGGGCATTAGTTGATAGTCCCAAAGTTCCATGTGTGTTTTGCTGAACGGCAAGCAGTCGTTGTAGTCGTTTGCATACATAATGTTTGCCGTTCCCATTTGCTTAAGGTTGCTGAGGCATCCCAATTCCTTGGCTTTGTCACGAGCGCTCTTTAGAGCAGGCATCAGCATTGACGCCAATATAGCTATTATGCTTATGACTATGAGCAATTCAATGAGTGTAAAAATTTTTCGCATTACTACTCTCCTACTTTAACGGTTTTCTGAGGGTTATTGCGAAAAGCATTGGCTCTGTCGCTTTGTTCAATGAGTTGAAGCTTATTTTATTTATTGTTTTTTCGGGACATGGATTGACCCATTCATACTGATAAAGACATGGCGTTTGTCCGTTTATTTGCGCCCCTTCCCAAACAAAGCGCGTATCGTTGAGATATTTGTTTTCCACTACGCTTGTGCAGCGTCCTTTGTAAGGGATCCAGTTGCCGCAGTTGCGGCCATTGCTTATTGAGGCCGTTTTGCGCGAGCCATCATCGTATATTATTTCATAAGAGCCTGTTTCTATGCCTGACGCCGGCTTTGTTGTCGCCGCCAACTTGTGAAGCTCTTTTTGTTTCTCTTTTGAGCAAACTTGGGTTTGAAGAAATATTAGCGAAGCCGCTTTTGCGTTTATTGGAATTATGATTGGAGTGGTTGACGCCAGAATGCAGTTCTTTTCCTTTTGGCTGACTATGATGGTTGGAATAAACCCTATGTCGCTCTTGCCTTTGGGGATATCCTTTATGGAAAGTCCAGTTTTGGAGTTTGTATATGAATCGTTGCATTGCGCGCTTATGTCTATTGGTTGAAAATTGTGGCTGCCTTTCGAGTTGGGCATTACGCTGTGCATTGACATGACGTTTCGGCCGTATTCTATCATCCAGTCTTCCAGAGTGGCTTCGTAGCCGTCGCCAAAGTTCCACGCATAATCTCCGCCTCTCAGCATGGGGCCATAGCCATATCCGAAGTCGGGCGTGAGGAATTCGTAATTCATTATGCCGAAACCGCAAATCTTGTCGTTTTTGGGCAATCTATCAACGCCCATTGGCTTGAAGCGGTTCTGCATATACCAGGTTTCATGCCCCAATTCAGCGAAGGTTTTTAGAGCTTTTCTGCCGCCAGACCAATGGCAAATTATAATGTCGCGCGGAAGCTTGTCGGCATTTAGGTAGTTGTCGTATGGCTTTCCGCCGTTATGTTCGCGCTGGAGCATGTCTGAGAAGATCATCATGCGCCGCCCGGCTTTTTTGTGGCAGCTGTGCATTTTTAGGACTGTTTCCAGAAAGATATCCCGTTTTTCTTTCCCTTTATGCTTTGTTGTTAATTGCCCTTTGGGCTGGTGCCACCATTCGTCAAGCCACGAATGAAAATATTTGGGCTTTGCGGCGTTGGCTATTTCATCGCAGGCCGAAAAGTAAACATCGAAAAATTTAGGATGCGTTGGGTCTGCGTCCCAATTTGAGTATCCGGGCATGACCAGTTCAGGGTAGGGTAGGGTCATCCATAGCGCATGGCTTGGCCCGTGGATGCATGGAATGAATTCCGTGTAGTTATTGCGGCAGTGACTAGCCAGATCTTTAAGCAATGGCATTGTCAAGAATTCTGCTTTAGGAT
>CAZYVR010000035.1:0-25142 GCA_964651145.1 uncultured Victivallales bacterium
AGCTTTGCTTGTTTTCTTTATGACGAAAAAATACTCAGGACAAAAACTTGCCGCAATTCTTGCGATTTCAGTTCAGCTTACTTTTCAACTGGCCTTTTTCCTTGGAGTCTTTAATGTTCTCGACGGCTTGCTTGCCTTTGCTCTTGCAGGCGCAATGTCCTCTTTCTACTGCGCCATACATCAACAGAAAAAAAGTTCACAGATCATATATCTGATTATATTCGGAGCCTGCTGTGGGCTGGCCTTCATGATAAAGGGCTTTCTTGCCTTTGCAATTCCCGTGGTTGTCATCACCCCTTTTATGTTCTGGGAAAAGCGATGGAAGGAACTCTTCTGGCTGCCATGGATTCCAATGCTTGCCGCCGCGCTTGTCGCGCTTCCATGGAGCCTTGCAGCGCATTTCAGGAATGACGACTTTTGGCATTATTTTTTCTGGGTGGAGCATTATCAAAGATTTTTCACCAGCGGAGAGTTTCAGCATCCTGAGCCATTCTGGTATTACATTCCGGTTCTGCTTGGCGGCGCATTGCCATGGACTATTCTGGCTCCAGCCATTGTTGCCGGGTATAAAAGGTCTGATCTGAAAACATCATTGATTCGTTATTGTCTTTGCTGGGCCTTTATTCCGATTCTTTTCTTTTCAATTTCCTCCGGCAAGCTGGCCACATATGTTCTTCCGTGCTTTCCGCCTCTGGCAATCTTGACTTCCATCGGTTTGCTTAAATATTTTGAGAACCCAAAAGGAAAGAAACTTTATAATTATCCTTTGTATATCATGGCAATCCTGTTTGCTGTTGCCGCTGTCGGATTTGTTGTCAACCAGGCAACAGGTTTCCCGCAAACAGCATACCGCGACAGCGAAACATGGAAGTGGGCCTTGGCCGTCGTCGCTTTAGCTTCATGGGGAATGTTCCTGTTCCTTTCCGCCAAAGCCGCAAATTTTAAACAGAAACTCTTCTATTTTTGCATTGCTCCGATTGCGTTTATGTTTTTGTCGCACTTTCTGATTCCGGAGCAGGTTGTTGAAAGAAAGGCCCCTGAGCAATTCCTGAAAAAACTCGAATCAAGAATCCCTCCCGGTTCGATAATTATATCTTATAAAAATATGCTGCGGGCTGTCTGTTGGCATTACAAGCGCACTGATCTGTATGTGTTTATGGAGAAAGGCGAATTCGCCTACGGCTTGGACCAGGAAGATTCCAAGCACAGATATATCAAGTCAGCGGAAGATCTGAACAAGTTCATAACTGAGAATGCCCGAGAAAAGCCGGTGTTCCTCATCATCAGAACAAAAATTTTCAAAAAAGACTGCAAAGGCAAATTGCTGAAGCCAAAATTCGTCGAAAGCGTCGGCGAATTCACTTTTGCAGAATATTAAGCAAAGCGTCCTCAAAACAGAAGCTGGCTTGCAACGCGTCAGTTTTATTTCTTTAAAACTCAGAAAAAAGACTGCTGGATTACAGGCTTCAATATTCCGAATTCGACAAGAGTCTGCCAGAGCGCCAGAAGAATAAAAGCAATGAATAACAGAGCAAAGCCTATCTTTGCAAAATGCCGCTTGTCGCGCTGTGCCCGAATCAGACCGATTGCGCAGGGCAGTATTCCAAAAAGAATGGCTATGCCAAGGCCGCCCACCAAGTCAATTGCCTTGATGAATACATGCGGGAAAAACAAAGCAATAAGAAAAGACGGAGCAAAAGTGGCGAGTCTTATCAGGCCGCGCGAGACGGGTTTTCTGGTATGTCGAAAAAGGTCTTCATTGAAGCATACAGCGCCCAACGCCGTGGAAATGTAAGATGTGGCAAGCGCGATAAGCGCAAAAGCCGAGGTGAAGAGCCTGAAAGTCTCTGAGCGGGAAATTTTCTCCAGCGGAATCGTAGCAGGGAGGTTTAACCGGTATGCCTCGATCAAGCTGTTGTCCCCGCCGCTCAAAGGAACCGCTCCAACTGCAACGAGAACCCAGATTAAATACATGCCCAAACCGATAATTATCGCAATAATCATAACCTGACAGATGGCTTTGCGCTCCCAGTTGAGATTGCGGCAGACATTCGGAATAATATTGTGAAACCAGAACGCCGTAAGAATTACCGGCAAAGCAAATGGGAAGAACCCCCAATCGGCATTCCCAAAACGTTCAATTTCAACATGTTTCCCAGCCACAGCCAAAATAACGGCGAAAGCAACCCACATAAGAATAACCATCAGAGCATTAGCGCGATGCACAAGCCGTTTGCCTCCAAGCGACAAAGACACCAGAAAACTGAAAAAAACAATCAAGGCCAATGCTTCATATCCTGAACCGCCAATAATTTGGGAAATTACGACCGCGCCGCCACTCAAATAAGCAACCATCATTCCGTACAATATCAAAATATTGGCGGCTATTGCCAGCCATTTTCCTGATGGCCCGAGATATCTGGCATACAAACTGGGAAAATTGAAGAGAGCATCTTTGCATTCGGTTGCTTCCCTGGAAAGGATAAGCGCAGTCAAAAGCATCGCGCCTCCCAGCAGGATCAAGCCGATAAGAGATGGAAGCATTCCAGCTATTCCGATTTCAACTGGCATTGCCAAAATGCCAGCCCCGATTAGATTTCCAACAATAAACAAGCACATCGTTGCTTTCATATGCCAAGAGATTTTTTCCACGAAAATCCTTTCGAGATTATTTTATCAGCTCATAACAAATACACTTAAAACTTCCGCTTTTCCACGTCAGCCGGAAGTTTTAAGTGTATTTAGTTCTTTTAAAAGCCGCAGAAAATTTTGATTTTTTGCTTGACATTATGTACTTTATTATGTATTCTTTACAAAGAGATACATAAAAAGATACATAATAAATTAAAACACTATAAAATGACTAATTCAAAATACTATAAAATATATACTGAATTGAAATCAAGAATTGACTTGCAGAAATATAAAAATAAAACTCTGCCCAAGGAACTTGAGTTAGTCAAAGAATTCAATTCAAGCAGAACAACTATCCGACGAGCGTTGGAGCTCCTCGAAAAAGATGGCTACATTAGTCGCAAGAAAAAAGCAGGCACTTTTATCTCGCCATCTAATATGCGCAAAAAAAAAACTATCAGAGTGGCCGTGTTTGAACCTAATGATATATGTAAACCGTTAACGTCTGCGATAAATTTTATTCAAAGCCTTAAACAATCCAATTATATAATTGAGATATTTAAACTTACAGGCGAAACAAATATTGAAAATGCCTATCAAGACTTTGATGTAATTTTTCCTACAGAAGTCAATTTTTCACATATTTTAAAAGAAAATTTGGCACTTCCTTTTAAGGAAAACTACTCCTTGAGCAATGCAAAAGCTGTAAAATATTACTATAATGAAAAGAATGAACCATTCGCAGTTCCTCTAACTTATTCTCCATTGCGCATAGTGTACAATAAGGCTATTCTTGATAATTTAAAAATCGATTTAACCAAGGAACTAAACTGGTTAGACTTTAAAAAAATCATAAATAAGATAAAGCCATATCAACAACAAAAATTTGATGCATTTTTTGCATTAACACGATACTCCTGGCCTTATCGCTGGATTCCTTTAGCTTGGCAGAATTTTCCTGAATTATTCAGAAAAAATGCTTTTTTGCCAGATGGATTTACCACGGTAAAACAAGAATTGCTGGAAATTTTTTCAAGCGAATCTCACTATATGCATAATTCGGTATTATCTAATAAGTCATCCATTGAAATGTTTAATGAAGGGCAACTGGCAACCTTATTTATTAACAGTTATGATTTGCCAAAATTAAATCGCGATATTGACTTCAAGGTATGTTCTTATCCTTGTGGAACTAATTTAAAGAAAACAACCTCTGTATATACGGTTCCTGCAACAATCTCAAAATACACATCAGCACGCTCGGAATGTTTTTCTTTTATACAGCAGCTCTTAAGTCCTGAAACTCAATTTTACCTTGCGGCCAATTTCTGCTTTATTCCAATTGTAAATATTGATTGGGGCAAATTAAGTTCGCAAATGCCCGATGAACTCTATAATGAATTTAATAATTTTGTTTATGACTGTAATTTTGGGTATTGTATAAATCCTGCTTTTTGGAAAGAGTTATGCAATCTGACAATTGAGTTGGAAAAACAGGCCCATTGGATGATGAGATCTTGACCACACACTTGAGTGATTTCACTAAATATAAAAGGAAGGTATGAATGAATATTTATAAGAATGCAACAGGAAAACGTAGCGTGGAAAGATTGCATACTCCATTTGGCGAGATGCCGCTTGCGCTTAAGTTGTTAAAGCTTAGGCGGTTTACTTTAATTGAATTGCTCGTTGTAATTGCAATTATTGCGATTCTGGCAAGCTTACTCTTACCTGCTTTGAATAAAGCGAAGGAGAGCGCTAGGCGAATCGCATGCATCAACTGGCAAAAACAGACAGCGCTTGCATTTTCTTTATACAAGAATGATTTCATGGGAAGACTTCCACTTTTTTATTCTTCCTCTGAAGGGGTTTGGCTACAAGTGATGATAAAAAATGAATATATTAAAAATGACAGATATCATACTTGCTGTCCCACCATTTTACATTCAGTAAAAAATAACAACGCCTGGTCACTTGGTCGCACCTGTCCACAAGGAGGCCCAGTTTCTCAGCCAACAGAAAAAAGCAATAATCCAACAGACTCCAATGTTAAAAAACCGTCAATTTATATGATGTTTAGTGGAGATGCTTCTCGAGGAATTTTTAATGGCCCCGTCTATGATACATATTACGCCGTGCCGGAAGATATAGCAAAAACAAATACTTCCCATCCATGCATTCAATATATCCATAATGGAGTGGCTAACGTGACTTTTTGGGATGGACACGTAGGTTCGTCTAAACAATTTCCTCCAAATGTTAGCGGATTGGGCCGTTCGTTCTGGTACTATTTCTATTGAGCAAATCATACAAAGAGAGGTTGATTCAATATATAACGCAAGCAATTATAAACAGCAAATATTTAAACAAAGGATTCAGGAATGAGTATAACAATAAAAAAATCAAATTGCTCACAGAGAATTAATATCAACAATCTGAAATGTTCACATCATTTTGCTGTTCTTCTCGTCCTTCTATTTATGACATTGGGGTGTCATTCTCCTAAAAACAATTGCTCAAAAACAAGACAGGCAAAATACGAAAATATCGCCTTTGGAAAACGATGTTCGCTCCTCCCGCGTCCCAACTATTCTCTTTGCAAAGATCCGGGCGATAACACACAATTGACGGACGGAAAAAAAGTAGATCGCTCAAAAGGAAAATTTTGGACGCAGAAAAGTGCGGTTGGCTGGAGTAGAAAAGATCCTGTGATCACCTTGGATCTTGAAAATGATTATCCAATTAGTGGTTTGTCATACAACACTGCGGCCGGAGGGGGAGATGTCGAATGGCCCGCTTCCATTGAGGTTTTAGTCAGTCTCGACGGGAAAGCTTATCATTTAATCGGAGACCTAGTCACTCTGAGCAAAAAACGCCCACCAGCCGCTGGTTCTAATGTGGGGCATTGCTTCCAAACTGACAAATTCAAGGTGCACGGCCGATATTTGAAGCTGATTATTCATCCCACTAAAAATTACACTTTTGTTGATGAAATCGAAGTGTTTCGAGGAGAAGACGCGTGGAAGAAATTGCCGTTGCCAGGAAGGGCAACGCGTTATCCAAAGAATTATTATTCACCATTCTTGAAAGCCACCATGCCTATCTGGTCGGATGATCCATTCAATGCCTTGGTTTGTCATCGGATAGATGAGGATTTGCATAAAGCTTCTTCCGCATTAGCCAATGCAAAATTGCCAACCAAAGCAAGAAAAAAGCTAACGAAGGAGGCAAGCCTTATTCAAAAAGCCATTTATGAAATGCCTAAATATAAAGCAAAACATTTTCGCGGAACCTTCCCTCTAAATGATGTTCATGCCCGTGTATACGCTTTGTATGGCTCGATCCGCAAAGCGCAAGACAAAGCGCCAATAATTGCTTGGAATGCTAATCCCTGGGACTTCCTCCAACCGACTGATTTGCCTGTGGCGCCCAGACTCCCGCAAATCAACGTGACAACCATGCGTGGAGAAACCCGCGCCGGAGCTGTGAATTTAACCAACTGTACTGATCAAAACATCACACTGGAGGTCGCTTTTGATAATCTCCCAGGCGGACCAGCGCCTTCCTATATAATGGTCCGAGAAGTGGCATGGACCGAAACCTTTTTCCGAATGAGCACAAATAAAAGCATGGTAATTGCGGCTGCGCTTCCAGTTTCCGAACGTGGTTCGCGTGGATGGAAGATCTCTATTCCAGCTGGTATGACACGACAAGTTTGGTTTGAAGTCAAGCCAACGAACAACATGAAAGCTGGCAGCTATATCGGCGAAGTGGTTATGACTCGCACGACGAAGGAACAGTTGCGTTTGCCTTTTAAACTTCGAGTATTTAACTTGGATTTCCCGAAAAAGCCAACCCTGCATCTAAGTGGCTGGAGTTATACCGATACCGATCATTATGGCATAAGCAATAAGAACCGCAAAGCATTCATAGAGCACCTGCGTAAACGTTATGTGGATTCACCTTGGACATCAGCATACTCTATGGCATATGGAAAATTCAACATTGATGGCACGTTTAAAACAAAGCCAGATACGTCACATTTTGACACCTGGGTTGCTTCATGGACACAAGCGCGTCGTTATTTTATATTTAACAATGTTCGCTCGTTTTCTAAAAATGGCGGCATAGACGGAACAGCAATTGACGATCCACTCTTTGCTAAGAAGGTTGGAACATGGATCCGTTTCTGGGCTGAACACATGCGAAAAAAAGGAATAAACCCCAATCAGTGGTATTTACTTGCATACGATGAACCTAGTAGAGACAACGATGCCCGTGTAATCATCGCATGGGCGAAGGCAATAAAGGCTGCTGAACCAGAGGTGAATATTTTCTGTGATCCTCTCTGGAAAGATCCTAAGCAGGCACCCCCTGAATTTTGGGGCAGTCTTGATTTAATCTGTCCTAATTTACCCATGTTGCTGTCTCAAGGCCAGGAGTTTGAAATGTTCTACCGAAAACAAAAGCTGGCAGGAAAGCGACTTGCTCTTTACTCTTGTAATGGGGCAAAAACGTTTGATCCATATACCTACTATCGCCTTCAGGCTTGGTTTTGCTTTGACATTGGAGCAGAGGAATCCATGTTTTGGGCATTTGGAGATGCCGGAGGCAAAGGGGCTTCTTCCTGGAACGAATATGCCACTCAAAAAACTGCGTTTTCTCCACTGTTCATCTCGCCAAACACCATAACTCCGGGAAAACACATGGAAGCTATCCGCGAAGGCGTTGAGGATTTCGAATATTTGGTTATGCTTCGGAACAAAATTCAACAATTGACAAAAAACGGTTCGTCCCATGCATTGCTCCCTGAGGCTAGGGCTTTGCTGAATAATGGCGTCAATCGCGTGCTAAAAGATCTGAAGGACATAGCAGCTGCCAGAAGGGAAGAAGAGAGAGTTTCAAATCTATCATTGATAGAAGCGCAAATGGTACAGGGAGATAAAGTATTCAATTGGAAGGCAAATAGGGACCGAACTTTGGCAGACAGCGTTCGTATTGAAATAGGTGATATGCTTGAGAAACTTAATCAATAATTGCCAATAACTTAGCGCTGCAATAGACTGCCTTGAAACAATGCGCCTCATTCGCTGCCGCGCCCACTAAGTGGGTTAAAAATGACTTTGCCACCGCCTTCGCCGACCAGTGAACTCGCCACTGGACAGCACCCGGACACAGTCCGGCTTTGCCGGTGTCTTTTATTTTTCAAGACTTTTGGCGGAGCCGTCGCCTTATTCACAATTGCCCTCCCTGAATAAATAACAGAGAAAAAGAGTTGACTTTTCTTAAAAGAGGTGGTAAACTAGAGGTAAACATGAATAGCGGAGCAATGAATAAAATGCCAGTCCCGGCCTACATGATGATAAGGCAATATGCGATTGATTTAGTGATGCGCTCACCTGAGCGCGAAGAAAGGATATTGTCGGAGCGGGAACTGTGCAAGACTTTCGAGGTTACCCGTCCAACAGTAAGAAAAGCCCTGAAAGACCTTATCGAAGACGGCTTTCTTTTAATACGACCCGGCTTGGGCACTTTTACCAACCCCAAAAGAGCTTTAAGTTCTCTCAATGCTATCCACGCGCTGTCGGCGGGAATAATTGTGGGTGATGGAAAACATGTCAGTTACACCAGCTTTTTCAACGACATAATACTTGGGGCTCTTAATTATATAACAGCCCAAGGCGGCAGTTTCAGAATGATTAATATCATGCATAAGGGAATTAAGGCTGTTGAAAACATCTCACTTTTGAATGTTGAAGGAATCATTTGGATCAATCCCCCGGAAGATATGCTGGATATCATAAACGGCTTGGATCAACGCGGAATTCCTGTCGTTATAGTAAACCGCTTCAATAAATGCAATGCCAGCGCGCACATTGGGATAGACTATGAGTGCGAAGGATATATTGTGGCAAAGCAGTTTATCGAAAAAGGGCACAAAAATATATTGTTTGCCATGAACATGAATTTGCATGCAGACATTGAACGCCTGAACGGCTTCAACAAGGCATTTGACGAGGCTGGATTAAAGTATAATAAAGACTTTCTTTTGGAAACAGAAAAAGACATTAATTTGAAGCTGCAAAAAATCATAGATGAAAATCTAGATGAGATAACAGCCATTTACGCGCTCAAATATGAAATGTTCAAGCTCCTTGACGCTTTTACAGCATTGAAAACGGAACTTGGAAAAGATTATATGATAATAGCTCTTGAATATATAATGCGGCTGAAACCGGAAATAAATTGCCTTAAAGCAGTGGAGCCACTTGAAGAAGCAGGATTTATTGCGGCGGAGAATCTGGCGGGAAAAATAAAGGGAACGCTTTTAAAAAAGGCAGAAAATAGATTGAAGCCCAAAATTGTTGAAAACACAATAAAACAATCAATATCAGGTGATAAAAATGCTTAAAAAACATAATTTTACACTCATCGAATTGCTCGTCGTGATTGCTATAATAGCAATTTTAGCCAGCATGTTGCTGCCATCTCTCAGAAGCGCAAGAGACAGGGCAAAGGAGATAAATTGTCTTAGCAGCTTAAAGCAGATTGGACTTATAAACATATCATATGCTGGTGATTGGAATGGCTGTATTCCCCCACGCATAAATTCAGCAAGCAGAACGTGGGTTCGCATACTTACTGACAACAGTTATATGAACTATTACACAGCCGGACAAGGCGGCAGACCATTTTGGGCATGTCCGTCATATGGCGATGACAGCTTGTATGATTCTCAATCACAGGTAGAGCAATTGACTTATGGCATGGCGACTCAAGTCAGCTTTAACACTGGTTCATGTTGGAAAATTTTGGGTTCAAAAGTCGTAGTTGTAAATTGTTTGACACCTCAATGGATAACGAGAAGCGGTAAATACAACCCTTCGGAATTTCTTATGTTTGCTGATACTGCAAGGCTCGGCATGGAATCCAACATTCAATGGTATTATTTTACAGAAGCTTTTTCAAATTCAGCGCCATGCAAGCTCTTGCATTTGCGCCATTCCAACAGAGCCAACAGCGTTTTTGCGGACGGCCATGCCGAAGGCATAAAAGGGGACAGAGCCGCAGAGCTTGGGTATCCTAAATACAAGACCCAAAAAGGGTGCAATGAAATCGGCGTATACTATTAATCTTTAAAATGTTAAACTAAAGCAAAGCAAAAACAATGAAGCTTGATTTAAATTTTATAGACAGCATAAAAAGCAAAATAGAAGACGCAATCCTTCCAGCCATGCAAAAAATATACATGAATGATGGAAGCGTTTATGCAGACAATTATAGACCTGGCTTTAAAGAAATTGAAAAAGTTGTCTCATTTTATGATTATTCGGCAACAGGCATTTCAGTCCTGGCAAAACTGGCTGTGGCCGGAAATGCTCTGGCTCTTGAAATTATTAGAAAAATCAACAAAAATATTGATTATTATCGCAATAATATTTACATGCATGACATAGGCGACCGGACATGCTGGCATGTCCCCTTGCGTCGGCTTCTGTTTCATATAGCTTTGGCTTATAAACGCTTATGCCCCATATTGTCCGAAACCGAAAAACAATGGTATGTTGACCTTGTCAATGAACAGGTTCAAATGGCCATTGAACATTGTTCTGATTTTCTTCCATGCAAAAAGGACCTCCATTTGGAATCAGTCAACAACCACACTGCTATTTTTATGCAGGGAGTCTATTCCTGCGGCAAAGTTTTTAATCGCCCTGAATGGATGGAATTGACACTTGATTTTGCGGAGCGTTACTTTGCCAGCGGTCATAAGGACGGATATTTTGAAGAGCATACAAACAAAGATCGCGAAGGCGGCCCGTCATTGGTTTATACTCCTTTGACTGCGGGCTGCCTGTATGATGTGCTTGACGGCAAGGGGAAAGTTCGTGAAAAATTCATCCGCGCCGGAAATTTCTGCCGTTCTTTCCTTAACTGCGACTTCAACAGAATCCCTATTGCCGATGAGCGAACCAACAGCGCTTCAGCTCTTCACTGTTATGGGTTGGCATTGCATTCCCTCACCAGCAAAGGACGTTTTTTTATTGTAAAGATTCTTGAATCCATTGATCTGTCAAAATGCACACCTGAACATATGGCGGTAATGCATCACGAATTGGACCTGATGACTTGCGGAGATTGCTCGTCATCTGAAAATAGGATAGATGGAGCCTCGCGCCTCTCTCTTCCTTTGGGAATTCTTCGCGGAAATGGCTTCACAGCCGGCATATCCGCATTGCGAGCTTTAAACAGAGTAATTGCCAAAAACAGTGACTATGCATTGGATCAGCAAAATCTGTTATATTTGTCTCATGAAAAGGCTGGCATCATACTCACTGGCGTCAAATCAAAAAATGACATTGACTATTCAACATTTAGAATTGGCGATGACGCATATCCTGTCAGAACTGGCGCATTGAAAATGGGAGGCAACTGGGCTGAGGCTTCTATATGCTATGAAACATTTAACGCAAAGATTCGCTGGGAAATTGACAAAACAGCAAAATTGACACTAAGCGCAGACACAGACAAAACCATAACAAGCAGTTTGCCTATTGTGGATGATAAATTTGTCAAAACAGACAGTTATTATGAGACAAAACAGTTTTCAGGATTTTCCCCATACACAGAAAACAATAGTGATGAAGGCGTCAAATCAATAATATTTCAATGGGAAAAAACATTGACAATAGAATTTGACATGGCGTTGGGAAAAGAATGACTGATCCCAATTTTATGGGTATAAGCAATTTATCAATAAAAAAACACTATGCATAAAAAAATAAAGGAAAAATTATGAGAAAACTATTGGCTTTGGGATGTTTATTGTGGGCTGTTAACGGACTCCATGCAAAGGATTCATATCTGCGCATTCCTTATTCACCTGAAACTCCCGCGATAGAAACAAGTGTTCGCTCTTCAACAATGAAAAGAATATGCCTGAATGGCAAATGGGATTTCCTGCCCATGCAAGGCGACAAAGACTTCCCAAACACACTTGAGTTTTTCAATAAAATAAAAAATGAAAAGATTATTCCCCCACTGAATGCAAAATGGGACAAAATACTTGTTCCCAGCATGTGGGCATATTATTGGGGAATGGCGTTTTTGGACGACAAAGGGGAATCTTACAGAAAAAAATGGGGCAATAAAATAAAAAGAGCATGGTATAGGCGCAAGATTACAGTCCCAAAAAAATGGGACAAAAATAAACGCCTGAAACTGAAGTTTGACGCTGCGGCTGGATTAACAAAAATTTTCATAAATGGCTCTGAATCGGGCACTCATTACGGCTCGCTGTTCTCCTTTGAATTTGACATTACTGACAAAATAAATCATGACAGCGAAAATGAACTGCTCGTGTACAGCGTCAAGCGATTCCGCGCCCGTCGCGGAGAGTTCTCTGTGGAGCTGCCGGACGGCCGCCAGAATCAATACGGCATTTACAGGAATGTGTGGCTTAAAAATGAATCCGCCATTGTGCCTAAAAACACACAGATAATAAGCTCAGTAAGAAAAAAGACTATTGACGTTTCTTTTGAACTGACAAATCAAACCGACAGGACAAAAACACTTGAGCTGTCAGTTGAAATAGTTGATTCTAATGGAAAATTAGCCAAAGAAATTGGAAATAAAACCTTGATATTGGAAAGCGGCAAAGCGGCAAAAGAAACATTTGCAAAGTCTTGGACTGACCCAAAACTCTGGGATGTGGGACAGCCCAACATGTACTTTGCTCGCATTCGCATAATGGAAAACGGGCAATTGATATGCGAACGCGAGCAGCGCTTTGGATTCAGGGAATTCTGGATGGAGGGCCCTTTCTTTTATCTGAATGGAAAAAAGTTTACTTTCAGAGGCGACTGGATACACACTTTCTGGGCTGGCTGCCCGGCTGAAATGTATCCTGACTATATGAAATTAAGAATAAAGCAAATGAAGCTTTTAAACTTTCAAGGCCCGCGCTTCAGCGCGGCCCCCTCTCCCGAGTGGCTTCTGGATTTGCTTGACGAGGCTGGATTTCCTATAATTGCCACAGGCATCACTCCTAATTATTATGGAGACCCAATTCCTGAATGCATGGACAAAATTATTGGACAAACAAAGCAATGGATAAGAAGAGACCGCAATCATCCAAGTATTTTGCTGTGGTCCACTATGAATGAGGCAACCGCTCCCAGCAAATTTCATCCACGGTTCAAATGGCAGAAAAAAGTGATAGACACTATTGCCAAAGAAGACCCAAGGCGCCCGCAATATACTGACGGACATGCAAAGAATGAAAAGCCATCAGACTTTTTTACAACTGGAAATCTTGCGGGAGAGTTGACGATATCATGTGGACATTATGGAAATCTTAAAGCCTGCCCGAATGATTATATAGGCTTTCTGAACGCCCCCAAATACTGGCCGCGCAAAAGACCTTTTATTAATGGGGAGGAAGGCGTGTTTGGGATACTTTCTTTATACTATCCCACTTTGGCTGTGCGGACAGCAGGCATAGAGGGATTGTTTTATGATATTGAACAGCGCCGAGCTCTTTCCGGACGATGGCTGAAACTGATAAGTCATGCATGGCGAGCATGGGAAATTCCAGGATTCATGGGTTTTAGTTCCTTGAAGGCTTCCTGGGAAAACCCATTCCCAGTCGTAAGCAAAGACTATAACAAACAATATCATAAGGTTGCATATATTGAATATAAAAATATAGACACGCCTGGCGCCAAAGGACAATTGGTAATAGGCCATGGGCGCGATGATGAGCCGCGCGCAAATCCCTGGACAAAAGAATACCCGGAATTTAAAGCCACTTCTTATGCAAAATACGTGAAAGCGGCCAATGCTCCAGTCTTTGCGACTATCGCCAGAAATTGGCAGTCAAATTATTTTTCAGGCTCTTCAATTGTGAAGAAAATCAACCTAGTCAATGATTTGCGCGAAGATGCAAAAGGTCTCACATTGGCATGGAATGTTTATGACGGCGACAAAAAAATAGCCGGGGAAATTTGCGCCATTGAGATTCCCCAAGGAAAAACAATTCAAAAAGAATTGAATTTTGTTGTCCCAAAAACAGCAAGCCTCAAAGAGTTGAAGCTCAATGTGGCCTTGAGTGGCAAAAGCGATGAAAAGCTGAGTTCTGAAACACTGACAATAAACGTGTATCCAAAGGCTGACTTTGCCTTTTTAAAGTCCCGCAAAATAATGATTTTTGACCCTAATGGAGAGACTTCCAAAAAACTATCCGGATCGGGAATTGCGCCCGCCAAATTTGACATTTCCAAGCTAAACATTCACAGCATCGATTTGCTGTTGGTTGGAAGAGAAGCTTTTGCCGGGCTTGATCCTCAGCAAAAAAATATCGTCCAAAAATACATCAGAAATGGCGGAAATGTATTTTTCTTTCGTCAAAAAACAAAAAGAAAAGTCTCGGCTTGTCTTGTTGACAAAAGCGCGCCAGCGCATCCAGTTTTCAAAGGATTGAAGCCCGGCATAATTTCGAACTGGAAAATAAAGCCCGATTCTGAAAATTTCAGATATCCTCTGAATTGGCCAACGTCAGGACGCTTCAATATGTTGGCTTTGATTGGCGCGGAATCCGCTGGACGGCACGAGCTGGCAATAATCGAAAACTATATTGGCAAAGGACGCCTGATTGCATGCAATCTTGAATTGACTGACGCAATGCCGCAAGAACCCGAAGCAATGATTTTGTTAAGCAATATTCTAAAGGAGTATTCTGTCCCGTCCAGGCATTCTTTTAATAAAGCCGTCTATATCAGCGCCTTAGAGGACTACATGCTTCTTAAAGAGCCTTTTTCCATTGACGCGGAGCATTTTTCGTCCGCTTTTCACAATATGGATTTGTCCGGCGTCAACACTGTTATTTTGGGCAATCTTGAAAAATTGGACAAAGCATCTCAGGAAATTATAAAACAAAAAATTGACAAATTTACGGGCAATGTCTTGGCGCTGCCTCAGAAGGACTATAGCTTTGTCAATTCATTGCTTGGCCCTGAAAACAGCATAAAAACAAACAAGCTTGACTCATACCGCGGAGCCAGGCAAAACGCAAAGGGCATTGTCGGCTTTTACAACAAGGGAAAAGAGCCGCTTTCACAAGGTCTTGAATCATTTTTTCAGACATGCATGACTTCCAATATGGGCTTGTCGTTAAATATACTTTCAGCGCTTTTCGAAAATCCAGAAGGATGGACTTATCTGCTTGCTCCATATAACCGCATTCCCGGAAAAGCTCGAGGCGAGTTCAGCGCGGTTCCGATTAAAAATCAGCTATTGATAAGCAAAAAAATAAATGGCAAAAACTTTGTCCTTTCCCGTTTGAAGCTTCCAAACACAAACCCTGCAATCAACAGGATTTATTTGACTTTATTGGCCAACTTGCAGGTTGGCTCAGAAGGCTCATGCAATGAACAGTCTTTCTCTCTTGCCAATAAAAAAGGGGATGATTGGACGGTTAATTGCGGCGGTTTTGTTTATAATATTGAAGGCTCTGCGCAAATCGATTCTGTTTATTGCGCCCCAAAAGACGGGCTTGAACTAGGCAAGATGAAGGAAGCTGGAATATCCTTGACCAGGACTGGCTTCTTTGGACTCGACGCGCCTGTGTGGCGTTTTATTCCAGGCATGATAAACCATCCAGGCGACCTTGGGAAGCCTCTAATAACAGGGATTAAAAAAGGCGACAAAACAACCATAACCCGCAAAGGGATAATGCGGGACCCAAAGACTCAAGTTAAAATGAAATACGAGTCGATGATGGACTTCAACAAAGACGGAAAAGTTAAGATGTCTTACAGCTTCAAGGTCATGGACGGAGTCGGCAAATACAAAACAGCTCTGAGCGCAATTCGTCTTGACAAAGACGCTGACTGGACAGGAAAAAGCGTAAGCGTAAAAGATGTGGCAGGCAAAGAGACGCTCTTCAAATGGCCGTCCCCAAAAGAACGCTGCAACAAACGCATAAGCAATCCCAAAACTATAGTCTTTGAATCCGCAAACGGGACAAAATGGAATATGGAAGTAGGTGACTCTTTCAAACATTTGACGTTGAGGCGCGGATACCATAAAGGTTTTGAATTATTGTTTGAAATTGAAAAAAGGAAAGGCGATCTTGAATTGAAAAAAGGCGACGCTTTTGCCTTCAACATAGGCTTAAGCCCGCAAAATTTGACTCCGGCAGGGGAAAACAATATTTTTAACGCAATTAATGTCAAATCTATTCTTCCAATCTCCAGCTTTGAGCATAATTCCCAAAATGCCAAAGAGTATTTCTTTGTGAATATAGTGAAGAAATGCAATGCGGCGTTCAGCGGCAAAAAATGGTCTGACAAAAAATCATCTGTCTTTAAGCTGACGGATCTGAAGGGCGGAGATTTCTGGCTCAACGGAACGCCGTTTCACATTATTGACGCCGACAATGACGAGCTTGAAGGGGGCGACTCTGGACAAGCCATGTCAATGATAATAATGAAAGGCGAATACAGAGAAGACTTCCCAAAAGCAGCGAAAAGTATTCAGGTTGGACAAAAAGCAAAAAAATTATATTTTCTTCAGTCCGCTGTCTATATGCATTCCACGTCCGGCAAATGGGACAAAAAAGCCAAGCTGGACATGTGGAAGTACCGCATTAATTATGAAGGCGGCTCATCTGCCACGGTTCCAGTTATTCATCATGTCAATGTAAAAGACTGGTATAACCAGAAGTCTGATTTGCCGGGCGCAAAGATTGTGTATGTTGAAAAAAGAAATAGCAGCCACTTTGGAGTCTGGTCGCAGGAATGGACAAATCCGCATCCTGACAAAGTCATTTCCAGCATAGACATTGAAAGTTCAGGCAGAGGAATACCTGTTATACTCGCGATAAGCGGCAAAAAGCTTTAAATATCTTGCGCTTCCTCCGCTGACAGATTGCAAAAGCTGAAAGAATCGCTTTATTACTCGCGACTGTCAATGTTTCAACAACAAACGGAGGAAGCTATGCTTTTTTTTGCGCGCGCTTTTTTATATTCAACTATTTTGTCGCTTTTTCTCATTATTTCCGGATGCGGCGAACAGCCTGCGCAAACGGCATCAGTCAAGGCAAAAGAAGCTTCGACTCCAAAGGCCGATTTGAGCGAAATCATTAAAAGCGGAGTTTTGAGGATACTGACCACGCCGGAAATGGACAACGGGGGATTGCCAAGAAATTTGACTCCGCGTCAAAGGGAAGAGGCGCTGCTGGCGAAGCTTGCCGAAAATTTAAAGCTCCAACTCGTAATAGTTTATGTGGACAAGCTTGAAGAGCTTATTCCAGCTTTGCTTGAAGGCAAAGGCGACATAATAGCATCCAACATAACAATAACGGCAGACCGGTTGAAAAAAATCAATTTCACTATTCCCGTAGCTGCAACAACCGAGCAAATAGTGGCAAGATCAAGCTTTAACCGCAAAGGGCTTATCTGTCTTGCCAGGCAGACAGTGGTGATGTCAAAGGGCTCAAGCTACTGGAAAAACATGGAGAAGCTTCGCCGGACAAGAGTGCCGTCGCTGACGCTCAAAGCGGCGCCGGACGGAGTGAATGTCGAGGATCTTTTGCACATGGTCGGCACAGGAAAAATTAAATTTACAGTATCCGACAGCAATTTCATAGACGCGTTTCAGGCATATCGTCCGGACATAAAAAGCATTTACGAATTTCCAGGGCAATGCAAAATAGCCTGGGGCGTGCGTCCCAATTCTCCCAAGCTGCTCAAGCTTCTGAACATGTTCCTTAAAAAAGAGCTTCCTGAGCACAAAAAGAAATCGTTGACCGGCGATCTGCCTCAAATAAAAAAGCGCAAATTGTTTCGCGTATTGACAAGAAACAATCCATCGTGTTATTTTATGCATCGCGGGCATATGATGGGCTTTGAATATGAACTTGTCCATGAATTCGCAAAAAGAAACGGCCTGAAGCCTGTCATGATAGTTCCGCCGGAAGGAAGGAATCTCATTCCTTGGCTAATGGAAGGCAAAGGAGATATTGTGGCGGCCGCCATGACGATTACGAACAAGCGCAAAAAACTCAAAGACGTGAGTTTTTGCCATCCTTACTGTGAAATTTCAGAATGGCTTGTGACAAGAAAAAACGAAAAGTCTTTGAAAAGCCTGAAAGATCTGGCCGGAAGAACTATTGTTGTCCGTAAAAACAGCTCCTACTGGGAGACACTTGAAAAACTTCGCGACCAGGGCATAAAATTCAACATTATCGCCGCCCCTGACAACATGGAAACTTACGAAATAATAGCAAACGTGGCAAATGGCAAATACGACGCCACTTTGGCTGACAAGCATATTATAGACGCGGAAAAGTGGCGCGCGCCGAATGTGAAGGCGGCGTTTGAAGTGAACAACTCAAAAACTTACGGCTGGCTTATGAGAAAAGAAGACAAAAAACTTAAAAATGCAATTGACTCGTTTTTCAAAAAAGAGAAAAAAAGTCTGTTTTTCAATTCTGCCTACAATAAATATTTTAAAAATTCCAAAATGACAGAGAAGCATGAAAAAGCAAGCGCGGACAAAGGCAGCTTCCGCATTTCCAAATACGACCCGATAATAATAAAATATTCCGACATGTACAGTTTTCCATGGCTGCTCATTGCTTCGCAAGTTTTTCAGGAAAGCAGTTTTCGCGCCAAAATAAAAGCCTGGGACGGCGGGATGGGGCTTATGCAGCTGATGCCCGCCACCGCGAAGGAGCTAGGATGCAAAAATCCTTACAATCCAGCCGACAATGTGAATGCCGGAGTAAAATATCTTTACAGACTGCGCGTGCGGGCAGGGAAAAAGCAATACAATGGTGAGCTCGATGATCTGGACAAAGTATCCTTTGCGCTTGCCAGCTACAACGGCGGCTACGGACATATCATTGACGCGCGCAGGCTGGCGGAAAAACTGAGGCTGAATCCAGACAAGTGGAACAACAACGTGGAAGAGGCCATTAAGCTGCTTTCCAGAAAAAAATACGCGTCCAGAGCGCGTTACGGATATTGCCAAAGCAAAATCATCACAAATTATGTCAACAACATTCTCATGAGATACAACCAATATGCGCTGGAGGCTGACAACGGCAAAAATGGAAAGTTGTCCGAAAAGAAAAAATAGAAACTCCTGACTATTTGCAAATAAAAGTGAAGCCGGATATATTCAAGTTCAAGCAAAGCTTAATTTTATGGTGAAAAACAATGATTAAAGAGGCAATTCCGTTTTTGGACAAAGTCTGGAATTATGACCTTGTTGACATACACAAAAACGAGCTGACTGTCAAGCAGCTTTTCATTGGCATTTTCATTATTCTCTTTGGAGTCCTGCTTGCCTTTCTTTTTAAGAAAACCCTCAATAAATTCCTTACGGCAAGAAACAAGCTCAGCCTCAGAGGGATCACTGCCGTTGACAGGCTTACATTCTACACGACAATAGTCTTTTTCGTCATTCTGGCCCTCGAAGTCGTCCATATTCCTCTGGCTACATTCGCGTTCCTGGGCGGCGGACTAGCCGTGGGCATTGGCTTTGGCGCCAAAAACCTGATAAACAACTTTCTGAGCGGCTTTGTGCTGATAACCGAGCGCCCCGTAAGAGTGGGCGACATAATAGAAGTTAAAGAGGAGATCGGAGTGATAGAGGAAATCGGAATGCGATGCACAAAAATACACACGGAAAACAATGTGCATATAATTCTGCCCAACAGCGATTTGCTTGAAAACAAAATAATTAACTGGACTCTGAGCGACAACATGATTCTCACGAAAACGGCGGTGAACATCGCATACAATTCAGACGTGCCAAAGGCAAAAAAACTAATGATAGAGGCCGCTAAAAGTCTTGAATGCACACTTGACAAGCCGGAGCCATTCGTGCTGTTCTGGGAATACGGAGCCAGCACATTGGCGTTTCATGTTTATTTTGCTATAATAGTAAAAAATAAAATGCAGCGTTGGGAAAAAGAAAGCGCAGTCCGCTTCAAATTGAACGAAGCACTTCAAGGCAACGGCATAAGTCTGGCGTTCCCTCAAAGAGACGTTCATCTGGATGTGTCCAAGCCGCTTGATTTGCGCATATTAAATGAAAAATAATGAGGCAATTGCTTCATGCCAAACAAACATTGACTTTATGAGGATAAAATGAACAAACTTTTTGGAACAGACGGCATCAGAGGCAAAGCCAACACATATCCTATAACCCCTGAAATAGCGCTGCAGCTCGGCAAAGCCATTGCGCATGTATTCGGAGCAAAAGGCCACGGCTCGGCAAAAGTCATACTTGGCAAAGACACCAGACTTTCCGGATACATGATCGAAACCGCCCTCACAAGCGGGCTCGTCAGCATGGGAATGGATGTGCTCGAAATAGGCCCCATGCCCACTCCGTCAATTGCGCATCTTACAACATCCATGGGCGCGGACTGCGGAATAATGATCACTGCCTCGCATAATCCGTCCGATGACAATGGCATCAAAATATTCGGCGGCGACGGCTTCAAACTGCCCGATGCAATGGAAAAAGACATTGAAGATCACGTTTTGCGCAGGGAAATAACAAGCGCGCACATAAGCACGGAAATGATCGGCAAAGCATATCGAATCGACGACGCGCGCGGACGTTACATTGAATTCGCCAAGAGCTCAATTAAAAACAAAAGCCTTAAAGGCCTTAAGGTAGTCCTCGACTGCGCCAATGGAGCCGGCTACTCAATCGCTCCTCTTATACTCAAAGAGCTCGGAGTGGAAGTGATTGAAACAGCAGTGTCGCCGGATGGATACAATATTAACAGAGAATGCGGAGCCACATATATCAAAACAGCATCCGATTTAGTTTTGAAACACAAGGCCGATGTCGGCATTTCTCTGGACGGCGACGCTGACCGCGTCATCTTCTGCGACGCCGAAGGCAGAGAAATAAATGGCGACAGAATCATTGGAATGTGCGCCCTGGACTTCAAGTCAAGAGGCAAGCTCAACAACGACACAGTGGTGGTCACAAGCATGTCAAACCTCGGGCTCAAAGACGCCATGCGCAACGCCGGAATATCCGTGGAGATGACCGAGGTTGGCGATAGACACGTCATTGAAAGAATGCGACAGGGCAATTACAATCTGGGCGGCGAACAGTCAGGCCATATAATATTTATGGACTACGCCACAACCGGGGACGGAATCATTTCGGCCTTGCATGTCCTGAAACTGATGATGAACACGCAAAAGCCACTTTCAGAGCTGGCCGGCTTTATGAAAGAATATCCGCAAAAGCTTACCAGTCTGAATGTCAGCAAAAAAATACCAATAGACGATGTGCCAGAACTGAAAAATGTCATTTGCGAAGCGGACAAAGAGCTCGGCGGAAAAGGGCGGACAGTTGTTCGTTATTCCGGCACGGAAAACAAAATAAGAACGCTTGTCGAAGCCAATAAAGCCTCCCTTGTAGAGAAATGGACGCAGCGCATTAACGATGTAATAGAGAAGGAGCTTTGCTGATGAACTTCAGGATACTCGACGCAGGATCGCCAGCAACAATGGAGCCGCTCACTTGCGCGCGGCATTTGCTTGAAATACAGGTGGGCGGCATAAGGCTCCGCTCGGCAATAGAGCACAAACTGACCATCCTCTCCGACAAGCCTGATGACGGACTTACTTTTTATATTTATGGCAATCTCTGGCCTTCGACTGAGCTGACGCTGAGAGCGTTTAACGCGGAAAAAGAATTGATCTTCATGTCAGAGAATGGCGAATCCCTTGCCTGGATTTCAAAAAATGCGGCAGAGCCGCAGAACGCCGAAAAAATTACAGTAGACAAAGAGTCAATGATTATTAAATATCCATGGGATATCCTCGCGCTCAATGAAGAACTTCTTAAATCTATGAACTGCGATGAGATTGACGGAGAAATCTGCGACGGAGCCACCATAAACGGACATATAAAACTCGGAAAAGGATCAGTCATCCTTCCCGGCGTGTATATCGAAGGAAACGCAGTGATAGGAGAAAACTGCAAAATAGGGCCGAATTGCTATATCAGAGGGAGCACTTCCATAAGCGACAACTGTCACGTGGGACAAGCTGTGGAAATAAAAAATTCCATCCTTATGACCGACGTCAGCGCAGGACATCTCAGCTACATCGGCGATTCGATCATATCTCCAAAAACAAACCTTGGAGCCGGGACTATAACCGCAAATTTCCGTCATGACGGGAAGAATCATCGCTCAGAGGTAAACGGCGAGCTTGTCGACACCGGACGCAGAAAGTTTGGATGCGTTATGGGCGACAACGTCCACACTGGCATCCACACCAGCATTTATCCAGGACGCAAAATATGGGCAAACATGTCAACGCTTCCGGGCGACATTGTAAGAAAAGACCTGAAACCGGAATAAGCGGGCTACGCCAGTTTTTTAAAACGGCTTCGCCATTATTTTTTTCAAAAATGCAGATGGGCTCTCTCCGCTCATTCGCTTGAAAAAATTAGAAAAATAAAACACGTCCGTGAATCCCATGCGATCAGCTGTTTCGCTTATGTTAAGCTCGGAATATGCCAGCAGGCTCTTTGCTGTCTCGAACCGCTCCGCGTCAATGAAAGCCTTGAGAGAAACGC
The DNA here is from genome assembly GCA_964651145.1 of uncultured Victivallales bacterium. Classification (GTDB taxonomy): domain Bacteria; phylum Verrucomicrobiota; class Lentisphaeria; order Victivallales; family GWF2-45-14; genus CAZYVR01. The sequence goes on from CAZYVR010000035.1 coordinate 22,261, forward strand.
CTGTTTCTTTTTTTACAAGGCAACACAAATGCCCTTTGGAATAGCCCACGCTTTCCGCAATAAGGTCGGCTTTTATTTTTTTGCCCTGATTATTGTGTATGAATTCGCGCATTTTCTTAAGGATGCGCGACTCTTCCGGCTGAATTCTGTCCGCAAAATAATTGCTTTCCATCATGGCCGCAAGCAGATGAACAATAAGAATCGGCCTTGAATCGTCTTTTGTGTAATATATGAAATCTGACGCAGGCAGTTTTTTAAGCCCGATTGTTTTTGAAAGAAGCTTTGTCAAAAGCTTGCCCACGGAGCGGTTCTCAAAATTGTCAACAACAATCAAAGGCTTAAATTTTCCGCGCAAAGCCTCAATCGAAAATTTTACGGACCAATTGCTCATGGCCTTGTCGCTGTAATGGTAGCAGTGGCGAATGCCGGGCGGTATTATAAAAATGTCGCCGACTTTCAACTGATGCTCCACTTTGTTGCATTCCATTCTCACGCGGCCGCTGACAATGAAGTCAGCCTGCCAATGGGCATGCGCATGCGCTCGATCCGTGTGTGTTTTGTTATGGCAAGCGTAGCCCCAGTAAAGCAGCGACACATCGCCCGCCGATATGCCCTCATTGTCAATTTCATGTTTTTTCACATATAATCCGGCTTTTTCTCATTCCAATTGCTATATTTATAATGTATTTTCATAAATAGTTCAAGGTGAAAACATGATTGAACACAATAAAACAAGGAAAAAAAATGAATAAGATCAAATTGGCGGTAATAGGAACTGGCGGACTGGCTCAGAATCAGCACATCCCAAACATTTGCATGTCAAGAAACGCGGAACTGAAAACCATGTGCGACCTGCGCAAGGAAGTCCTTGATGAGCTTGGCGGATATTATGGGGTGAAAAATCTTGAGACAGATTACAAAAGAGTCCTTGCCGATCCCGAAATAGAAGGCGTTGTCATCGTTACTCGCGAAGACTCCCATGTTCCTTTGACATTGGAAGCTTTGGAAGCCGGAAAACATGTGTATGTAGAAAAGCCGCTGGCGGAAACTGCGGAAGAATGCCGAAAAGTGGTTGAGCTTCAGGAAAAGGCTGGCAAGCGCGTATTTGTTGGCATGAACCGCAGGCTGGCTCCGGCTTATCTTTACGCTCACGATTTGCTTTGGAAAAACGGCGGGCCTCACAATATGTTCTATCGGATCGCCGACTCTTATTCTCTTGATTGGGGCAAAAACTACGGGCCCGGACAGAGAGTGGTACATGAAGTTTGCCATATTTTTGACATACTCAGATACTTTGCCCAAAGCGAAGTGAAAAGCATTTCCTGCCTCAAAGCCAGGAACGACGACGAACAGTTTGCCTTGCAGTTTGAGTCAGGAACAATTGCAACAATCCTGAGCTCCGGCTATGTCACAAGCGACATGCCCAAGGAACATTTTGAGGCCATAGCGGACAAAGGCTCCGTTACTGTCGAAGATTTCGCGGAAGCGCGCAGGTACACCTTCGAAGACGGCGAAGACATTAAAAAGTTCGCGGGGCATGTCCATCCCAAATGCGACATGACGCACGCGCTGCTTATGAAGGAAATGGGAGCGGACGCAATGCATGCCGTAAGACGGACTTCATGGAAATGTGCAAAACGCTATAACGAAATGACAGAAAGAGGCGAGACTGATTCCAGCGAATACAAAATGTTGGAAACTTTTGTCAGCAAGCACATGCCTCTCAGAAACTATTTTATGGACAAAGGCTGGAAAGGCGCCATTGAGCATTTCGCAGACTGCATAGCCGACAGCGGCCTCAAGCAGAAAGCGGCCACTGCCGACGACGCCCTTCGCGCCGCGCAAGTGACCGAAGCCGCCATAAAAAGCCGCGAAACAGGCGCGCCTGTCAGCCTTTAACACTGACGCTGTTTTAAATTATACCTAAATAAAAAACAGCAAAGTCAAATGGCTCCACCAAAAATCTTAAAACTAAAAAGACCGGCTTCAGCCGGTTTTTTTTTAGTTTTTAAACACATAAAAAAACTTAAACATTGCGCATTGAATCCACAGCTCAGTCATTTACAGTCAAGAGCAGCCGACATTTGCAATAAAAGGAAATTTGACTTTTTTTAAGGCAGGACTATTCTTTTGATATCAATATCTCTGTAAGGATAGTTCATATGTTCAGAATACGCCGCGCCTATGACACATTGTCGCCCGGCAACATCGAGGTGATAAAAAGAGTAAAAATGATAATGCGTTTGCAGTTTGCCTCAATGCCCGAGGCGAAAACAACGGCAGATTAATTGGAGAACTTGGAATCCAAACGCTTGTAATTAAAGAAGGCGGATACAGAATCAGAACTTTAGGCATTAATACGGCTGTTTTTTTCAGAGGGCTTTATAAAGCCGTCAACAAATAAGGATGGAAAACAAGGCTCATCTCATATGGGTCAAAGAATATGCGGACAACGAGGACAACTCTAGATCCGATCTCTGGTTGCTGCGGCCTCTGGCGGAAGCTTGGCTGTTGATGCCAAATTTGAACAGAATAAACAGAAAATACTCGAAATGGAGTGAGCAATGGCTTTACTGACTAATTCATCACTTGTTCTTTATCACGGCAAATGCGCGATTGTGACTGCCGTCGGCAAGGAAAAAATTGAAATACGCATTGAGGGCGGGAAAAAAAGCGTCCGTCACAAGGATGTGGAGATTCTGCACCGCGGGCCGGTTTCGGCATTTCCGAACATTCTTCCCGAGCCCAAATATGAAGAAATCCTTGAGCTTATGGAGGACGAAGCCCTGTCTTTCTCCGATTTCGCAGAACTTGCCTATTCGCGGGACGATCCAGCTGCGGCTTGGAGCGCTTATAATCTGATTGCGTGCAATTTGTATTTC
>CAZYVR010000036.1:0-24997 GCA_964651145.1 uncultured Victivallales bacterium
AGAAAATATCATCATTCAAACCAAGAAAACAGATGTGTCAGAAATGACGCTTACCTGTGGATGCTCTCTAAAAGAGGGGGGATCTTGCAAAACCCTTTGGCACAAGGGGTTTTAGGAGTAGCGCAAATTTACTGGTCTGGTGGTTCGAAAAAAATAGATGGTACAGGGTATCAAGAAAAAACAAAATACTCTCCGTTTTTCTCTGTTTTTGTTAATGACTTATAATAAATGACTTAACCTATGGAAATTTTTAAAAAGCCCTTCGCTGGTTAATGCAACTTTTAAAAGAATTTCACTCAAACAGAAAATACATTACCTCCTTGCACCCGCTGGATTATTGCGCCTTTGCACGGCGCATTTGGACCTTTACAAACGTATTGTTTTCCGTACAATTTCAAACGGTTGCAATGCACATTCCAATACTGTTTTTCCATTAAAAAGCAGACTGATATCATCATATCTGCCTGTGCGTTCTTCAAGAATTATCTCATAATTGTTTCCCATATAACGGCAGGAATTTATTCGACTGCTATGAGAGTTTAATTTAAGCTCTGGAGCGTAATTTTGTAAATCACTCCAGATAAACTGAGCCTCTAATCCCTGGCAAACTCCCCTTGCTTGAGCGTCGGATTGCAGTGCGTCAAATTTTCCGTAGTGTGGAATTACAGAATACTCAAATATTTCAAGAATATCCTGCCATATTGGACAATCCGTTTGCAATAGATTGTGATACGGCCATGCAACTACGAGAGGTCTGTCGCATTGAAATTTTTCGTCGTCAAGCCATTCAAGAGTCCGGATTCGTCCTGCCTGAAAAATTGGCGCATCCTTGCAAATAATAGTCGTTCCTTCATTTTTATTTGAGAGATTGATCCAGTTATCGGTGTAGAAACAATCCTGCATAGAGCCGGGCAATAGGTCTTTTTCCGGCTCAAGAAAGCCGACATTTTGGCTGAAGCGCAAACTCGCATCTTTGAGGTTCAGATCAAACATGATCATGCAGGATTCCTTTTCGTGTGTTTCCGGCTTGTTGATGCGATAGCGGAAATCGACCCGACCAGAGTCTTTCTCTAAAGATATTTCTTTAAGAATCTTCATGTTGCCAGTTTCGAATTCCAGAAAGACGGAATTGATCAGTTCACCAGGCAAACTCCATGCCCGGATAAATTTTGTTTCGTATTGATTATGCGATATTTCAGTGTCCATTCCAGATTTTGAGGTGTCAGGAAGGACGCCTTTCACTTTAGCGTATATGAATTCCCCGAAGCCATATTTTTCGCAATTTGCCAGTTCCCTGTTCTGCACTTTGTCCAGCAGGGAAATTATTCTGCCATTTTCCGGAGAAAAATCAATCCTGAACCTTTCATTTTCAATCCTCTCAGGGCAAACGGCTTTTTGTTCCGGCTCAAAATGAATATAGGGCGAAGTTTGCCAATCAATAGGAATTATCTGCTGCCCAAACGGAGGAATCTTGTCGATACATAGAACATATTCATTCATGTTTAAGCGCTGGAACGGGATATCTCCGAAAGAGCTTATTTTTTTATTCCAAAACGTCTTGCTGAAACGGACTTTTACCACTCCACCCAGACTGTCCTGAGTGTCGTTCCATACAATTACCGCCGGCTTGTCTCCTTTGGCAAATTTATCGATTGAAGCTTCTCTGGCAAAACGCAGAAACTCATTGCTTTTTTGCGCGGCGGTGTCGGCGTATCTGAAATTGTTGCTCCACGAGCTTCTGTAAAGATCGTATTGCGAATCGCGGCAACCTTGCTCTTCATTCCAAGATTTATGCCATCCCCATTCTGTGTGTCCGCAGGTATGGTCGCTGAACATGTGCAAGTTATGGTAAATTTCCGAAGGTGAAAATCTAAGATTCCCGGAGACCGCCCTTAGTTCCGCCCTTAGGAGTTTTTGCTGGGCTTTCCTGTGTTTTTTCAGCGCAACCGGCTGGGGGTTGGCTCTGATATTCCATGGATCCGCAATGGTCCCCTCGAATACAGGCAGCATATCGGAAAATTCTTTTTCCATGTGTTTAAAGAATTCTGATGGCGACGAAAGAATAATTTCCGGCAAATGCTTGAATTTTTCGCTCTTTCTCTGACAGGCCAGCAGTGGGGCCAATCTTTCATCCGGCCCGCCATTATCCTTGCCATATTGCAGAAGAATTGAATCATAAAGATAGTTTTCATTTTCCAATCTTGCAGTTATTTGGCCTAAGCCTTCATCAACTCCAAAATTCTCGTTTGTAAATATTATGTCAGCTTCCGCGCCTCCCGTAGAATCCTCCTTCATTTCGCGGCGTAGCGGCTCTATCAAATAACGTCGCCCCATTGAATAGACAGCGTCAAGCTCTGTCATGTCCTGAGGGCTTATGCTTCGATCTATGCCTAAATTCCAAACCAATATTTTACCTCCACCTTTGTCTGACAGGTAAAAAAGATGCGGCATTTTTTCACACCACGGCAAATGGACCTGAAAAGAGCCAGCTCCCGCAACTAGGTATTTTACTCCCCATTCATTCATGGCCGAAGGCAGACGCCCGGCATATCCGCCGATGTCGTTTATCATTGCGCAATCAACAGTAAATCCGTATTTTTTTGATAATTCAGCGGCAAAGCGACATTCATCAATAAGCTCCGCGGCTGAAGCCAGTTCAGTCAACGGCTGAGTGTATAAAGCTTGCAGATTAAGCTGTCCACTGCGCAAATATCCGAGCATTTCATCAACGCGTTTGGCAGAGTGAGACTTCATATATTCATCCACGCACCACGCGGACTCTATGGTCCATATAAAATCGGGGTGTTTTGCGCATAAATTAACGGCGAGATCCATATGCCGCATTTGCAATAAACGCACTTCATCAGCGGGGTCTGTATAGCCGATGTCAACGTGCGAGTGATGAGTTAGAAATATTTTTCCCGACATAATTTATCCTTTTCTCGTTTTGTTTTATTCTTAATAAAGCTATTTATCATATAAAACATTTTTACATTCTTTTATTGGTTTCCAATAGCCGGGAATATCATTAAGCAAAGTGTCTTTGCTCAATCCTTTTGAAAAATTGAGCCTACTCCTCCAATATCCCATTTTATTCATTTTTTTATCATAATCAGAGCCTATATTTTTATGCCATTTATCTCTGAAAAGCATTGATTTTAAATCTTTAAATATATCTGAATGCTTCATCAATGGATAAATATTCTCATCTTCTTTTTTATCATTGTTTAAATCAAAAAGCTCATAGGAATTGTCTTTGCCATAGTAATTCAGTTTCCAATTTTGCAGACGCACCATCCTATTTGCATTTGAGCCATCATAGTATTCTGTAAAAACAGGCCTATCTTGAAAAACATTTTTCCCTGAAATCAGAGGAGCCAGATTTCTGCCATCAACTTTGCATGGAATTTGGGCACCGCAAAAATCAGCCATTGTAGGTAGGAGGTCGACAAGAGAAACAGGTGTTGAAATCCTTTTGCCTCCTTTTATCCATGGGACTTTAATGATTAAAGGTATCCGGGAACTGGCTTCGTAAAAACATCCTTTGTGCCAACGTCCATGCTCTCCCAGCATTTCTCCATGATCACTGGAATATATTATTATAGTGTTTTCTTCTAGGCCGGAGTCTTTTAAGGCCTTAAATATTTTACCTATGCGCTGATCTATAAACTCTACTAATCCGTAATATGCTCCGGCTGCTTTACTCAAATTCTCGGCAGGGATTTTTCCAATTTCGATCTTGTCAAGATACCTTTGATGAAAAGGATGCAATGAGTCATATTCATTTTTACTCAAAGGCTTGATTGAGACTTTTGATTTGTATTTTTGAAATAACTCAGGAGGGGCAATATATGGACAATGCGGATTAAATAACCCGGCAACCATCAAAAATGGCTGTTCAGATTTTAAGTTTTTATAAGATTTCAACCAATTGCAGGTGGCGTTGGTCACAGCATTGTCATAATCAAGCAAAGATGTGGAGCCTCCCCCTATGGACAATAAAGGGTCAGGTTTTTCCATGTGCCCCAAGTCTCCTGGAAGCGGAGCAGAAGGAAAAGACTCATTTAAACCATAAAAGGCATATGGCATTATATCTCCAACCAAACGCTCAACAAATCCGTGCAATTGATCATGACCATTAAAGTGCATTCTTCCTGAAAGAACGGTATGATATCCGGCACCCGCAAGCATATGGGCAAAAGTTGGAACGCGAGAATCCAACACCGCCCCATTGTTTAAAACTTCACAATTGAAAGGATACTTGCCTGTCAAAAAGCTCATTCTGGAAGGGACGCATAGCGGACAATTGCAATACGCTGAGTCAAACTGTGTTCCCTCCTGAGATAACTTATTCAAGTTTGGCGTTGATATAATATTATTTCCATAGCTTCCAAGAACTTTGCAACTGTGTTGGTCAGAGCAAACGAATAAGATATTCGGTTTTTTTTTCATATACTTAACCAATATAATTTTTCTTTTAAAGCGGCTTTTAACTTTTTAATTTTGTCGGCATATTCAGAATCTTTGGAAAGATCTTTTGTTTCATCCGGATCCCTGGCAAGGTCAAAAAACTGTTCAGCGTTGCCATATGGATGCCAAGTGTAACGGTATTCTTTTGAGCGCAAAGAAAAAGACCAGGCGTCGGGGCTGTTTTTATTCGCAAATCCAGGAACGCACATTCCATAGCTTTCAATAAAAATATTTTCCCTCAAATTTTTTCTCAGAAGATTCTCTTTTTCTTCCTTTTTCAACAATCCCGCCAATTCCAGGAAAGTTGGAGCTATGTCAAGATTATTGACAAGATCATTACGTATTCCAGCGTTAATGCCGGGACCGGCAAGAAACATGGGAACTCTCACGCAGGCGTCATAATGCCACGCTCCCTTGTCCCATAATCCGTGGTCTCCAAGCATGTCTCCGTGGTCCGAAGAGAAAAGAACATAAGTATTGTCCTCATCAATCAGATCCATTATTTTCCCCACTGCGTCGTCTATTTGCAGAACATAGGCAAAATAATAACGCCTTACCTTGCGCCATTCTTCAGGCATATAATTTGCCAAAGCATGTTTTAAGTTCTTTCTTCTTGCAATGGGCTCTGGGTAAATCTCCGGTTCAACTATGGGATCAGGGATAATTGATTCAGGGATCCTGTCCAAATATTCGCGGGGAGGAACACAAGGCATATGCGGCGCCACAAATGAACAATATAAAAAGAGCGGATCGCTTTCTTCTTTATGGCGCACAATGAAATTACAAGAGCGTTCGCATATCCAACTTGTCTGGCTGAGCTCTGTCGGCAATATTTCAGGATATGCGCTTGGATTGACGCCATGTTTGTCGCGCCAAGGAATAAGATATTTTTCCGTTGCTTTAGCCACATCATTTTTTATTTTTTTTGAATTATTTTTTTTGTCATTTTCGGGAATGTGCCAATGCCAGACAGTGGACAAAGCTGGCTCATAATATTCAGGGCTTTTTTCCTTTACCCATTCCAGCCAGGGGCCATAACGCATATCCTCGCTGACGGCGGATTCCACAAAACCGAAATCCGATACGCCTTTGCAGGCCCCCTCCCAGAACGGCTCGAAGTGAAATTTGCCGAATCCGCCAGTTTTATACCCATTTTGCTTGAGTGTTTCAGGAAAACATTTAAAACGCGATGAATCAAGCGATTTTGAATCATTGTTCCATACTTCATGGGATACAGTCGGCTTGCCTGTTATTGTGCTGCTGCGCGACGGCATGCAAATGGGGTTGTTCGCGAAGGCCTGAGTAAAATTCAAACCCCTGTTTTTTAACTTTTTGAGGTTCGGCGCAAGATCTGCTTCCATCAATAATTCAAGCCATTTTGCGGCAAGCTGGTCAACGCTTATAAAAAGAATATTTGGCTTTTTCATTTTTCGTAAATTTCTCTTTTTTTCTATTCTGTTCCTACGCTTGCTTCATTCAAAATGATTGGAGCGTTAGATGTGGCGGATTTTTTTGTGTATCTGCTTTTTCTTGGCAACGCCGCATGAGGAACTAATTTGATATCGTTTATTTCGCCCGGCTTGATCCACGGATTAAGCGCTATCCTGCATATATTGGGGAATTTATGCGCATAATTGTTAAAATGGATCATCCGCCCGTTTATCAGGATTGTTCCGAGCCATTGCTCGTCAGAGTTAAGGCAAAGGAATACTTTTTTGCCTTTCCAGGATCCGGGGGCTTTAAAGTTTGCCTTCATCATATTTCCCTTTGCGTTTAGGGGCAATTTTACGTTTGCGCTCTTGCCGTCACCCTCAAGGTTCCAAGCCTTAAGGTCGAGCTTGTTTTTGAGCGGATTGGATCCTGTCAGGAATATCTCACCGAAGAATCCTCCACGATGTTGTTTGGCCTTTACAGCTATTGCAAGGTCTATCTTTTTGCCTTTGCGGGCAAAGCTTGTCAAGTCATAACACATTGCTTTAATGCCCGTTTTATCTTTAAAACCGCCAATTTTTTTGCCGTCAATATAAATGGAGACATCGCAGTAAGGGCTGAATACCGGAACAGCAAAAGCCGCGAAAGTCAAGATTATTTCACGTCCTTTCCATTTTTCAGGAATGGCGAATTCTTTCCGGTAAACGCCGATGCCCTTTTTGCTGAATCCTTTTTCATCCCAGAACCCGAAAGAGATCTTTTTCCATTGAGCGCTGTCAATGTTTGTTTTCAAAGCTTCTCTCAATTGCTTTTTATTTTTGAGCACCTGGAAACTGAATTCATTCAGAGACAAAGCGGTTCTCTTTGGCAATTTTATTTTCTTGCATGGAGGGAGCTGAGGCTTCCTGCAGAAATGCCTCTTCCATGTCAACCAGTGAGCAAGGGCGTCACTGATTCCAGTCATGCGGTTGTATCCGTAAACTCTGGTTTCGTGATTCTTGAGTTTAACATTAATTTCTGCCTTGCCATTCTCATATTTGTACTTTACGGGCTTGCCTGTCATCATGTCGAATATATTTCCGGGATCGCGCTCGACCGGGCATGAAAGGGTCGCGCCAATCGTTTTTTTCTTATTGGAATTAAAAGCGACAAACCATTCCTGAAGGCCGTTTTTCGTAATGAATCTTCTAGCCCAGATTGAAGATGATGAGCATTCAATCTGTTTCTTTACGCCTAACCCGGCAAAGAGATCATTCAGGAATTCCACGCTTTTTTCTGTTGGCATCTCATATCCTCCGGTATCCCTGGCGTCTTCCCAAAAGCTGGATGCTATTGTCACAACCTTGCCTTTGCCTAGTTTTCTTATTCCTATGGCGGTGGAGCCGTCTTCCCATTCCGCTATTTTTACGACATCTTTTGTTTCTGGCTTTAAACTGTATGAACCGCCGGCCCTGTTTATTCCCAGCCATCCGCCGTAAAAACCACGGATCTTGTCATATTTTTTTCCCGCCAGTTTTTTCAAGAGGGGATTCTTTTCAAGTATTTTAATGACTCCCTTTTTCTTTTCGGAAACGACTTTGTAACCAGTCAGTTTCGATATAGGCCATGATTCGCCTTCTGTGAAGGAGCTTTTTCCGGATTCGCTGAAGGCTATGAATGTTCCGCCCGCTTTAACGTATTTTTCCAGAGCTTCGACTGTCGTTTTGCTCATTATACGATTGTGGTTATCTAGAAGAACGGGATATTCGAAGGCCAGTTTTTCATTGACGTTTTCGGGAACAACGGCAATGTTGTTGAGATGCGTGGAAGTAAGCACGCCTCTGTTTAATACGCTTTTTAACTGATCAGTGAAAAGCAGATCATCCTCAGGCACGCGCAGAATGGCGAGCTTCGGTTTTTTCCAACCGGATTTCCCGAAAAGCTTGAAGAGTCTCTGGTTCTTACTAAACCATTTTGTATATTTTTCCAGTTTATAATAGTCAATCCAGGCATAAAAATTATGATGTCCCCGTCCTTCGATCATAAAGAAACCGAATTCCTTGGTAAGTTTCATCGCGGCGAAATCCTGTTTCGCCTGTTCTGTTTTCATGGACTTGACTTTGTAATCTTTCAATGGAGTCTGACCTTCTTCGCCAGTCGAATAAACTCCATTGCGGTAGCCGAGTTCGGCCCAACCGGGACGGAAGGAACTGCCAGCTCCAGTATCCTGAATGTTTGTCAAACCGTATTTATCTTTTAAGTCTTTCAGGTATCCGGCAAACCAATTGTTGCCTCCGGCTGTCAGATACAAAGGCAGATTGGGAACTACATGCCTGACTGGCAGAACCCTTTCTTTCCAGCGGTGGATTTGTTTCCAGAGATGAAAGTTCATCATGTCGAACCATTGGGCGTTTTTGAATAGGCCAAGTTCCGGGTAACATTTCGGCTCAACGGATGTTATATAAACCGGACCGTTAATGATGTCTGCGTCAGCGCCATGCCCTTTTATTCCGGGCATCACTATGCAAAGAGCATTTTCACCATCTTTTATGAACTCGCTTACATCAATATAACCAGGGCCTCTGAAGCTATTTTCTGGATACGGCGAAAGCTTTCCGACCAATTTGCCGTTCATGTATATTGTATAAGGAACGTTTCTGTTTCTGAACGAATAAACGACCAGATAAGATTTTTGTCCTTTCTTAAGCCATTTTTCTACATTGAAATCTTTGCGGTACCATACGTCTTCGCCTTTTCCGGCAGAAAGTAGCAACTGATCGCCTGCTGGAGCCAAATCTATGTTTTTCCAGTCTTTTCCGGGTGCATATTTTTCGGAATGCCATTTTTCTTTCTGCGACAAGCCTTTGCCGCTGCGCCATTTCCAGTTTGTTCTCAAGTTGAGAGTGTTTTTTCCGTAGTCTCCGAAGAACTGAACAGGAGATTGCAGACAAACCTCATCCCATTTTTTGAATTTCTCAGGGTTTCCGAACCATCTTTCGCCCAGCTCAAGCAATGTGTATTTTTTGTGTTCTTTCAGATATTTTCTGTAACCTTTTTGTCCCGCTGGCCCGTAGTCCATGTAAGCGCAAGTCCATCTGTGGAATGAAAGTTCAGTGGTTGGTTGCCCGGATATAACGGCAAACGCGCAAAGGTTGTCGCCGAGTTTTTCTTGCGCGATCTTTAAGCAGCGCAGATAATGCCGCCTGAGATATCCCTCAAGTTTATCCGAAGGAAAAGAGCTTGGATAAGCCGCTCCATAAATTGTGACAGGATTTTGAACAGGCAGCATATTGGGGTCAAATTGGACCATTTCCTCAGGAAACATGTTCCTGATCCAAAGAGGTGCTTCAACTACACTGAAATATGGCGCGGCATAAGAATTCGCTTTGTTAACTATGTCGAACTGCAGTTCATAGGGTTTGCTAGCCAGAACTCCATCTCCAAAGGTCTGCTTCCCCATTAATCCTGCATGAAAAAATCCACTGCCTATATTCTTTTTTGCCATAAATTCTATTGCGTGCTTCAGGACTTCCTTTTCATAGATTTTTTTCCTGTCAGGATAAAAAACCGGTCTGGGCAAAACGTAATAAGACAGCGAATGGTTGTCAAAATAATCCATATACTTAGGATAGGGTTTCAATGGGGTAAAGCGGGTGCTTTTATCATTAAGCTTCAAATCTTGTATGCAAAGCTCTATTTCCTTTGGCGAGCGTCCCGAAACAGCATAGACTTGATTTTCTTTTTCAGCCAAAAGCAAAAATTGACCATTGAATTTCAATGCCGGAATATTGTTTAAAATTCTCGTTTCTTTCGCTCCAGTTAAGTTATCCCAACTTAAGTCGGCCTTGAGTTTTCCCAACAAAATATCGGCCTTTTCAGGGGTCTCGCAGTTGAAACATTGAATGCGGCACTTATGCTCGCTCTGCAAATTTTCCAGCACAACTTTGCCATAGCCTGACATATCAGCTTTTACTAGGATGTCCTCCTTGTTTTGAGTTTTAAGAGAGTTGCATCCTGTAAAACTTGCAGCCGCCAATGCGCCGGACGTTAACAGTAATGCACATGTTCTTTTCAATGATTTCATATTTTCTCCTTTTGATATTTAATTTAAATTTAATTTTACTGATTCATTCCATTCTTTCATTACCTCTTCAAACCAATTCTCAAGTTCCCCATTCATTCGATGAACACGGTCAGCTTCTTCAGACACAAGATTATGTGATTCACACGGATCCATATCTAAATTATAAAGTTCCAAGTTTGAGGGAGTATTTACACGATATTCTGGAACAGGTTCTGTAATTAGTGAAAAATCATGTGGATGCTTTTTAGATTCACGATCAATTTCTCCATCATTTCCGTGCAGAGCGATGGATTCTGCAATAAGAGGACGCAGCAGTTTCCAGTTTCCATCTCTGAACGCCGCATTGGTTTCAATGTTCGGGGTATATCTGTTCCATTGCCAGAAATGATGGCTGTCTGACCTTTGCCTTTTTTCCTGCAAAACATCCAGAATATTCTCTCCATCAAGAGGAAGATCTTTTCTATCCTTAATTAGGGCACCCGCACATAGCGTGGGCAACCAGTCAGTAAAATGGACAAATTCCCTGCATTCCCGGCCATCGGTCAATCCTCCAGCTGGCCAGCGCATTATCATTGGAACGCGAATGCCTCCTTCATAAACAGTTGTCTTGGCTCCTGCTAGATTGCAGTTCCAGCGTTCGAGTTTTCCTTTCAAGTGCGGGCCATTGTCGCTGCTGAAAAGCACTATTGTGTTTTCAGTCAATTTCAATTTCTCGAGAGTTTCCAGTATTTTCAGAATTCCTTTATCCATACGGTGGATCATTCCATAAACTGTATTTACTTCCGGCGTATTTCTTGATTCGGCAAAAACAGCAATATCTTCCTTCGGACATTGCAGCGGAAAATGGGGGGCGTTATAGCTTAAATGTAAAAAGAACGGTTCGGTTTTATGACGATTTATAAAAGCCAACGCCTCTTCCGTAAAAACATCGGTAAGGTAACGGCCGTCGCTTTTTTCCAAACGACCGTTATAGTCAAGTGCCCATTCCCAATAATCTTGCCATCCGCCGCAAAAACCACAGAATTCTTTGAAGCCGCGCTTATTCGGATGGAACCGCTTGTCGAATGCTCCATTATGCCACTTCCCAATCAATCCCGTAGAATAACCGGCTTCGTTAAAGCAATCCGCCATAGTGCGTTCGCGCAATGCTATGCGGTCAAGTCCGCGAGCCTCAATAGTGTCGACAGCGCCTGTGCGATGAGGATAACGTCCCGTAAGCAATGCTGCCCTTGCAGGCGCGCAAACCGTGGATGCGGAATAATGCTGAGAGAGGCAGACACCTTCACCAGCAAGATAATCCAAGGCTTCAGTTTTAGTTCTTCCTTCGCTGAATTTGCCAAAATCGCCATACCCCATGTCGTCAGCTAAAATTAAAATAATATTAGGCTTCTTAATCATTCTTATTAGTCCTTATTTTATCCAGCCATAATAGCCATCCATTGCTTCCTGATGCTACTTCTGCAATCAAAACATTTTTGCCTTTATTCAGTTTTACAGAAACTGGACGGAATTCACCTCTTACCGCGCCTCCGCCTTGGCGACGAACTTTTGTGCTGTCAAAAATTTTTTCTCCATTCAGCCATAGCTTTAAAAAATAATCAACTCCAAGCGTCAAGAGACTTTGTTTGGCCTCCTGACTTTGAAGATCACAAAGCAAAAATACAATGCCTGAATCTTTTCCCGTTATTTTCCGGAAATTAATGCCGGAACCTTTGATCTTGATTTTTTTAGGAAAAAATTTGTGAATGTCTTCTTCGTCGGCAGCAAGGATTTTTCGCTTAAAATTCTTAAGAGCATTGCTGTTTTTTTCAAAAAACTCGCTGATTCGCGCTTTGCCTTCAAAGGGAACCCAATCAGGCTTGAGAGCCAGCCATGCTAAGGTCATCGGTAAATTATCTTTGGAATGAAGAACAAACTCCACCTTTCCGCCGACACTTTCTATTGGAATGCTTTTTACGTTTAGTGGATTTGAGCCTGGATTCGGCGGCATATCAAGTATATCTCTGCCGATTTTGTCTTTTACAGAAACATTCACTTCTTGATTCAGTAAAGCCAGTTCAAGCAGATACTGTCCTTTTACAGGACTGTCAATGACAAAAACAGAGCCCGAAGGAACCTGAACGCAGTCCGTAGGCAGCAAGGAAGTTTTTATTGTTTTAAGCTTGCTTTTCGTGTCAAGCTTCAAATTCTTGATTAGAGACTTTCCGGCTATGGCGTTGTCCGGAAGCATTAACTGCCGCCTTCTTTGCGGGAAATCATATATTGGCGGTATGATTGTTTCAGGGGAAATCTGAATGGCGGCAACTTCATACGGTTGCATATTTAACGTTATTTCAGAATTCCCCTTTAGCAGCTTTAAAAGATCCAGTTTTTTGCGCCGTACCAAATCATATCCGTTATAGCTTTTTCCCGTTTCAAGTCCGGAAAATTCTATGCGCACAGTGTTATGAAGCGAAGAAGAATTAAAGGCTATTATAAAGCAATCGTTGCCTTTCTTTCTCAGGGAACACATTATATTGTCTGTTTTTGATTTAATAACCGGAGAAACGCCGCAAAAGTTCTTGATCATACGATCAAAAACGGAAGGATAAACAGAGTCCACTTTGGAAGCTCCGCGACCGCAATTATAAATAACATGGTCTTTGGGGTTCGAAGATTGTTTCAGGTCAGGGAATCCAGCCCATAAAAGAACTTTTCCTTTTCCTGAATCAAACTCGATTACAGTGGGTGACTTGTCTTTTTCGGATACCGCCACTATTTTTGCGTCTTCCGGAAATTTTGTAATCTTCCTGTAATACGAAACTTGCATAGAAGAAGCGCTCGAACCGCCATCTGTAAATTTTATTTCTCTGGACGGCTCCATTTTGTCTTCCACCGAGCACCCCAAAGCTTTCAATAGCCTTGAACGCTTTTCAGGCTCTCCAGGCGCAAAGTAACCGCTGGATGAGAAAAGAACAAGTTTGCCGCCATTCTTTACATAGTCAAGCAATTCTGTAACAAGCCTATCTTCCAAAGCAATGGAAAATGTGTCTATAACAACAGGGTATTCGCTCCAACGCACATTTTTTGTCCTGTCCGTAAAAATATCCATGTCGTAACCGACCGTATTCATACGATAAAGGAATGAAAGTCCGTCCTGAAATGATTTAAACTTTTTATGAAGAGGATCGATAATTGACTGACTTAAACTGTAAACTAAAGCAGACCTTTTTTTCAAGGTCTTGGCATTCGCCAGACGCTCAAGAGCGTGACGGTATTCGCCATAACCGTGATGCGGAGACAATGTTTCCAGACAACGGAATCCGCAAATACTTGAAAAGCCCACATATTCACTTAGGAAAAGGTAAAATGAGTGTTGCAATTGTGGGGGGATTGCTGGATTCTGGACAGTTTCAGACATAGGGGGTTTAAGATTAAAATGTCTTGCCATTGACGCAACATTAGCCAGCTTTATGCAAGGGGCCGCAGTGAAAAGAAAGCTTCCGTTATATTTGACTGCGTTCTCACATGCGCCGTCAAAATTATTGCAAATTCTCCCAAATGCCGGAAAAGGGCCTCCGCAATAATAATAAATCCCGTTTTGTTTCGAATGGGAGCAAATTAATTCTGACGCTTCCGCCTGAGTTTCTTTGACACTCCATGCCCTGTAATTCTGGAAGTCATTCCAGCTTTTGCGAAGATCTGGATATTCCGTCTTCGGTTGGGGCTGTTTCAACTCATTCCAATTCTCAAGTTTTGTTTCCTGCCTAGCGGCAACCTGTTCCAAATCAAGCTTCATCACATTTTTCATATACTGGCAGAATTTATCCTGGGAATACTTGGAATCATCAAAATATAAAGGTTGGGTTTTAATTTTACCTTTTCCGCCGGGATGATAAAAGGCATCAAGATTTCCGGCGTTCCATGCAAGCCATCCGCAGACGTTTTTGTTTCCTGAATATTTTTCAAGCAAGGCATTCAGCAATTTTAATCCTCCCTGTCTGGCTGGCGCCCAGTAACTTATAACTGTAGTGTTTGACGATCCTGATCTGCCATTGTTCATAAGCATTGTTTGATTTCTATACCATGCGGGAACAGAATCTTCCTGATATCCGCTGTGAAGCGATATTTTGACCTTCAAACCGCAACTTTCAGCCATCTTCAAATAGTCTTCAATCCAGTCAATGTCATATTTTCCAGGCTCAGTTTCAAACATTCCCCAATCCGCCCAGAGATCGACAAGACTTGCGCCCTGTTCGCGAATATATGGCAGATGCCAAAGGCTGCGTCTGCCTGCGTGATGCGACTGGGCGCAAATATATGCTTTGCCTTTGCTGGGCTCCAATGCTCTTTTTGCCATATTTTCTTTTGTAAGAGCAGTTATCGCAGGACAATTCACTTCGCCTTTTTCTTTTCCAACATTAAGTTTAAGGACTGGCCTGTAGTTGCCTTCTTTCAAAGGAGGGGCGTCAATGCTTATATTTTTTGTTTCACCCGGTTTGATTTCCACTGAATCGGAGGCTATTTCTTTGGGCGCACCTGATGGAATCTCTGACAAAGCCAGGGAATATTGAACAGTCAACGTCTTTTCCGGATCAAAATTATGCAAAACTATTTTACCCTTTTGTTCTTTGTCGGCAACGCACAAAAATTTATCGGGAAAGAAATTGCCGCTTACTGTGTCTGGGATTTCTACCTTAACTTCACCGGAGTTCCGCGTTCTCATTATCAGGGGAAAAGGAATGCTTCCCGTCTCCGGGTCCAGATCACAAATAACCTTGGACTTGCCATCGGTTATTTTTATATTTCTGAAACGCGCTTCAAAATCGCCTGTTTTATTAACATACAATTGATTCGCATACAGAATTGCTTCATATATTGCGGCATTGCCCAAGCTTTTCAGGGATATTCGCCTATGGTTCCACTCGCCTTTTTTGATCTTATGTCTGACTCTTGAAACAAAAATGAGCGGCCAGCCGTTCTGATCTTTCAAGTCCCTGGTTTCCCTGAGATTCCGCTTGCTGCTTGTCAGATCCATTCCAAAAACTCTGGGCGCGGGACATCCCTTCGGAACATAGATGTCATATTCAAGGAAAGCATCCTCCGGCATGAAAAACTGCCAATCGGGCTGTTTTAAGGATATAAGAACTCTGTTCTTTAGTGTTGTTGACGGCACTTTATATTTTACCGTGATGCTCTTTCCCCAAAGACTTACAGTTGCAGACAATAATAATAAGCTAAGCGCAATAATTTTTCTCATTTGTGATGCTCTTTCTTATTTTATTCAGCTTTATATTTTAAACCATAAAAGATATCGTCATGAAGACTTTGAGGGAACATTTTATGAGAGAGAGAATCGACGTGAATGTCCGCATACAAGACATTGAGCTGATCTCCGGGGTGTCGAAATGCTTCGGGATCGTCAATTACCTGTTCTGGAGCTCCGAAATGGGTTTGAGTGTTCCAGGTTGTGCCTTCCTGGTCCAGGAACAAAGCCACTTCGCTAGTCTCTCGAATTCTAGAGAGCCTTGTTGGCTTCATAGACGGATATGTCTTGCAATCCGGGGACAGTCTAACGTTGATTCCGTATGAATCGTAAATTCTGACGGGAAGGTTAACTGCGTTTGTAGCGCTACTGAATTTAAAAGGATCATTGTCTGATGGACAAACCCAAAGCCAGTGTCTGACATTTTCATATTCAGTGTTGGTGTAGCCTAAATATTCCCCGTAAATAGCGACATGGTGATACGTGCTTCCTCCCCATGCATATATAGAGCTCATTCTCCATGGAGTGAGACGTCCATCGTGGTCGCATGTGTAAGAAATGGTCGCGGCTCCAATTTGTTTCAAATTGTTCTTGCAAACTATTGCCTTGCCATAATCCCTGGCTCGTTTCAAAGCGGGCAGAAGCAAACTTGCCAGAATCGCTATAATGGCAATAACAATGAGCAGTTCAACAAGTGTGAATGCTATGTCTATTCCTTTGCTCCTTGACCATGAAATATTCATAATGTTTTCCTTTTGATGAATTTTTAATTTAAAAACAAAATAGAGCTTTTCTCTACTTCTTTGCTTTTTATGAGCTTGAGGCGCAATTTCAGGTGGCTGATTTTTTTGTTATGCCAACGCTTCTCAAGTTGATTCAGCAAGCCCGAGGCCATGTTAAAACAACTGCTTTCTAATTTGTCGACAGGAAACGGAGTTGAAAACTCTATTTCCTTGTTTGTATGGATGATTATTTTCAAGTCTTCCGGTATGCGTATTTTCGACTCCAATATTGCATTTACAGAACCGAAAGCCACTGTATCCGGCGTTAACACCAACATTTCCGGCATTTCACTTAGCTCCATAAAACTTTTAAAGGCGTGATATCCGTAGTCCATCAAGTCGTTGAACATCCATTTTTTCGGAGTTATAATCCATTCATCGCGCAGTTCTATATTATAATGCTCCGAGGTCATTTTGAAGTAATCACTCTGGGTTGGAGTTTTTTCGTATGTCCCGCCAAGCGGCACTTGGCTTATCCATCCTATTGAGCGACAACCTAACTCCAAACAGCGATTATAGATTATCTCAATATTTTCAACGCAATTGTAGGAAACTCCATTTTGAGCGCCCGAAGAAGAAGGCAAAACCCATGGAATGGCAAGCCTGTTCAACCATGGCATGATCATATAACGCGGATTCAGGACTATTAAAGCTTCAATGGAACGCTCTTCTATGGCTTCAAGCAATGTTGGAAGCGGAGTGCTTCGTTCTTTGTCGGGCCTTGAGTCAATAATTATTTTACTCTCTGTTTTTTGTTGCGACATCAATAATTGTAGCGCACTTAAAATGTTAAGCGTCGAAGTCGTTTCGTCCTTTTTCTGTCCAGCAAAGTGAACATATATTCCGATTTTTGAAAGTTTCTTAGGTCTGTTGCTTACAAAGGTTCCAAGTCTGGGAGTTTTACATAGCAGGCCTTCCTTTTCCAATTCCTTGATTGCTTTATTGATTGTAAAATAATTAGTGCCCCACATAGCCGCTAAATCGCGCATTTTGGGAAGACGATCCCCGGGAGCCAACTTGCGTTCAATAATCTTAGCACGAAGAAAAATTTTCACCTGGACCTGCATTGGCGTCTCTGGCGAAAAATGAAACTCTTTAAATATTTTTAATGTATTATTCATTTTAATAAATCTTTGTATACCTAATTATATATCATATATATCTATTTTAGGTTTTTGTCAAGTTATCGAGCCTGTTTTTAATGAAAAATCAAGAAAAATGTAAGGTGTCAGTCGAAAAAAATAAACTAACCTTGTTGAGCCCAGGATTTTGAGCCGTTCGAATTGGCGTCTTTCCATATCAAAAAGTGAATACAAAAAAATGTTTTGGGGTTATTCGCCGGATTCAGGAGGAAAGGCCAATATAATTTCAGCTCTTCCTTGAAATTCTGCTTCTTTTGTGATGTGCGGCATGAAAAATGAATCCCCTTTCTTTAGCGTCATTGAAAATCCTTTTTGAGTTTTTATTTCAGCTTGCCCTTCGCAAATTATTCCGGCTGCGCAGCAATCATCAGTATTCTTGTAAAGATATTTTCCGTTAATAGTCAGCTTTTTTGCTCCGAAAAATTCTACTTCTTTTCTGCCTATCAACAATGAAACTTTTCCATTGTCAGATTTTTCTATGGTCTTGGATTTTATACGCGCGTTGTTCCAGGCTTCCTCTTTGGACGTTTTCTGGAAATTAAAAACTTCCATGGCCTTTTCGCGGTCAATCCCTCCGAATCGTTCTTTATCTTCAAGCTTTTGAGAGCCGCAATAAAGCTCAGGCTGAACGACCAGATCCGTAGGCTCCATTATCTCTATAAGGAAAACGCCAGGGCCTATTGCATGCGGAGTTCCGCCTTTTATAAGAAGAATGTCTCCTGCTTTGACGGGATGTTTATGAAGCATTGAAAGGCTTTTGTCCATTTTTCCACTCAAAGCCTCCTTTGTGAAAATATCTCTGTCAAGATTTTCATTGAAGCTCAACATCAAATATGGTTTTTCATTATTAATCTCTCGTGTGCCGACAACCAGCCATGCCTCTGTTTTTCCGTATTGGGAATTGAATAGTCTTTTGGCTGTTTTATTGTCGGGGTGAGCCTGGATGGGAAGCCTTATTGCCGAATCAAGAATCTTGGTCAGAAATCCCGGAGAGGATCCGAACTTGGCGATATGTTCCTTTCCAAAAAGTTCTTCAGGATATCTTTCGCAAAGCTTGTCGAATGCAACTTCTTTGCCGTTAATCATGGCAAAACTTATTCCTTCTCCTTTTATGTTTCTTTGAGGATTGTTGGCTTCAACCGCTGACGCCACCCAATCTTCAGGGTAGCTCCCATCAAGCGTTCTTTTTTCTCCGCGCATAATGCCTATCATTTTTCCGCCAGTGTAAACACGCCACACTCTGTTTCTCTTAAATTTAAAAGGAGGCAAACTCATTATTTGTAATTTTCCATTAATATATATTGACTTAGTTATGGTTATTCATTATAATACCATTAAAGAATAAAAGCAAGAGGTTGAGATGAATAATTTTGGAATATTTCAAAGCGGAATAGAAAAAATAACGAATCACAAAAGGAATCAGACAAAACTCACAGGCTGGTTTGTGTTTCAGGAACTAAAAATGCTTGAGAGGCAAAAGCTGGAGACGCAGGGAGCAAATCCCGATGCGCCTGAGCATCAAGCACATATCCTTTGCAAATGCATAAGAAAAATGCCTTTGTTTATTTCGGAGGGAAGCGCTATAGCTGGAACGCAGGATGACGCGTTTTCTCCAAGTTACGCGCTTATAAACCCCGCGTTCAAAGTCGAGACTTTCGCTGGATATTGCGATCCGCTAGTGGTGTATGACGATATTATCCCAGATGAAGAATTTACGGAAGAAAGAATTGAGACTGTCCGCTCCTATATGGCCTCGACTCCGTATGTCAAAAAATTAAAAAGCGTATACGAAAAGACTAGTGCGGCAACAAAAGAAGTGGCGTATTTCGTAGAGCCAGTAACCGGACACACAATACCTGATGTGCGTCCTGTTTTGGAAAAAGGGGTTGAAAATTTAATTGCAGAAACGTCTGACGTTTCGGAGTATAGCATAATAATGAAAGCGTCTCTCAATGCTCCACTTATTCTTGCCGAACGTTACACTAAGCTCGCTGAAAGCCTAATTATTGAAAGAAGGAATGATCCAGATGAAGTTAAACGTCTTAAATTTATCAGAGATAATTGCCTAAAAGTTCCGAAACATGGAGCTAATAATCTCCATGAAGCCATTCAGTCGTTTGCGCTTCTGTGGCAAGTTATGTGTTTGGAGCAAGCCCCTAATCCCTACGCTTTTTCCGCAGGAAACCTAGACAGAATCCTTATGCCTTATCTAAAAGATACGCCAGTTGGCGAGGCTATTAATCTTGTGAGGCATTTGCTTGCATTCTTCATGGTCGGCGATAGATGCTGGGCAATTTCTCAGAATATTCTTGTGGGGGGGATGGATGAAAATGCCAAAGACTTGAGCAATGAAATGACCTATATTATTCTCAACGCATTCTACCAATCAAACAATCCCCAACCCGCTTTATCTGTGCGCCTGCACAAAAAATCGCCGGATGAGCTTTATAGAAACATTACCAGATTTTTCTTCACTCCAGGGCACTCTACGCCATCGTTGTTCAATGACAATTCAATGTTTGAGGTATTAAAGCTGAAAGGGGTAGAGAATTGCGATTTGGAAAACTACGCGATAGCTGGTTGTCAGGAGCCTCTGATTATGGGAAAAGAAAACGGCAACACCACTAACAGTTGGTTGAATCTTGCAAAGATTCTTGAGCTTGCAATGAATGACGGACGTTCGTTGTTGTCCGATGAAAAGATCGGACTATCGTGGAAAGAAATGGGCTATGATGGGGAAGAAGAAGCGTATAAATGCCTTGAAATGTCATTCTGGAGGCAATTTGATTTTATAACGCAAAAAATGAAAAATGCGGCAAACGCATGCGCCGATAACTTAGCTTCGCAGGTTGTCCCATTTTCTTCAGCGCTTCACGGTTGCTTTGAAAGCGGCAGGGATATGAGAGACGCAAAACGGGCAGGAACTAAATATAGCGGAAGCGGATGCTTGATTCACGGTCTCAGCGTTCTGGCAGATTCCCTTCACGCAGTAGAAAAATATCTAAAATTCCAAATCGGTACATCGGAAGAATTAAGGCAAGCTCTACAGGCTGATTATAATGGATATGATAAAATCAAAAGCTTTCTCATGGGACAGGAAAAGTACGGAAATAATATCTCCCAAGTGGATAAAAATATTTCGTTGCTTGCCAGCATGATATGTGACAAAATCTCCTCTCTAAAAAATTATTCAGGGCAAAGTTTTTCCCCTGACTTCTCCACTCCCAGTACTCATTTGCTTTATGGCTATTGGGTGGGTGCTACACCCGATGGCAGAAAGTCTAGAGAAATGCTGGGCTATGGAATTGACCCCAGGCCGGGCATGTCACAGGCAGGGTTTCAGGAGCGAATTCTTTCCCATAAGCGCTTGCCTTTCGGTAAAATAAATGGCGGTTACGCTTCGCACATTGGGCTTTCACCAGAGGATTTTAACGATGCGGAGACTATGGATGAAAAAGCTCTTGCAATAAGAGAACGCGTAATTGCGCCGCTTTTTTCGTTCAATTCGAAAGAGGTAGCAAATGCACCTTATTATGTCTATTTCAATATTGACGAGGCATCTCATTTGCAGAAAGTTTTAGAGAAACCTGAGAAATACGCACCATCAGGAATTTATATAATGAGGATTCACGGGACTTTTGTTAACTTTCTGGATTTGTCTCCAGCTATTCAGCGTGATATTATTAAACGCCTCGACCCAAAATCAACATCGCTGAGAAATGAGGAAAGAACATGAATCAGACAGAAAAAGTCAGACAAAAAGTAATACTTGAGATTCTTGACGGCAAATATTCGCCGGGTGACAAACTTCCCACCGAACGCGATATGGCCGTCATAACCAAAACGAGCAGAATCACTGTAAGACGGGCATACGAACAACTGGAAAACACAGGCGTTATTGAGCGCAAACCGAAGCTTGGAACAAGAGTGGCGGAATCATTCAAGGGCAACCAGCAGGAAATCGAGACAGTTGGAGTGATAACAACCTTGCGCGACCAATTCTCAAGAGATTTTATCGAAGGTGTTCACGAGGCCTGTTCTGAAAATGACGCTCTTGTAACTCTGGCAATTGCGGAAACAGTTTCAGAGCAAAACAAAATGGCGCTAAAGCTTGTAGCCAAAGGAATAAGGAACATCATAGTTTGGGGTTTTGATAAAAGTCTTGATTTTAAAGTATTTGAAAGAGTTAGGGCTCTAGGGATAAATATCGTTTTCTTTGACAGAATTATACCTGGGCCTTTTGCGGATTTTGTAGGACTTGACAACAAAGATGCCATGAAGGTAATATTTGATGATGCTATAAAAAATGGGATTGATAATTTCATATATGCTGACGTTTCCGGTTTGAATGTGGACAGCAATGATGAGCGTTTAAAATGCTTTATTCAGGAATGCAAGGAAGGCGAATTTGAGTATTCAAAACTTGCAATTCCATGGCAAACAGAAGACAATTTAGAACCATTCAATATATGCCGTGAATTCTTTAAAAAACATGAATGCAAAAAAACAACAGCATTGGTCTGTTTAAACGATATTGTTGCGCTTTCCATTTTCGACACATGTCCAAAAAAGATAAAGATTTACAGCATTGACGGATCATCCAAAGCTGTAAATGCAGGAATAATTTCATACCTTCAACCAATAAGAAAAATGGCAGTGGCCGCAGTAAAGGCTTTGGAGCGGCAACAGAAAACGGGTGAAAAATGGAAGGCTAAAAAAATCCGTTTCAAAGGGAAACTTTTAAGGAAATGATTGTATTTGCCAAAGGATGGAGCATTGAAATAGACGGGCCGGGACAAAGGCTAGTTTATTACTTAAAAGGATGCAACATGCGTTGCAAATGGTGTGCCAATCCTCAAAGCTTAAGCAATAAACAAGAGATTCTCTTCTATCCTGAAAGAAGCAAAGAAAACATTGACTATGTTTGCTCGTTGCATGCAATAAACGGAAGACGTTTAGACAGAAAAAAATGCTTCGAATGTGATTCTTTTGAATGCGTAAAAAAATGGAAAAACCCTTGTTTTGAACTTGCAGGAATGGATATATCACCAGAAGAAATCATCGAACAGGCCCTTGAGACTAAAGGCATGTTTGGGGAACAGGGTGGAGTTACATTCGGAGGTGGCGAACCGACACTGCAAACCAGAGACCTCTTCAAGAGTTTGAAGCTCTTAAGAAAAAATGGAATTCATACGACAATTGAAACAAATGCTTCAAGCGACTCGTTCAAGGAAATAGCAGAAGCCGTGAACTTGCTGATTTGCGACTTTAAATCTTTTAATGAAGCCAAGCACAAGAATATGACAGGGATATCTAATAACAACATTCTTGAAAACCTTTGTTTTGCGATAAAAAACAAAGAAGAATTAAGGATAAGAATCCCTCTCGTAATAGGATTAAATGACTCCAAAAATGAAATGGAAAAAATGGCAAACTTCCTTCATGATAATGCGTTCGAAAGACGCACTCCTTTAAAGGTTGAACTTTTAAGAATGCACCATATAGGGAAGCCAAAATATGAGGCTCTGAATTTGGAGTATTTGATGGAAAGTATTGAAGTACCGTCATATGAGTTGGCGGAAATATTTTTGAACAAGTTGACCCACAGTAAAATAAAAGCTACGATTGGAGGATAAAAATGGCCGTCACGCTTGGAATAGATATAGGCACGACAAAAGTCGCGGCTGTTATTTACGATACGGATAACGAAACAATATTGGATTGCGCCTCTCAAAATACAAAAGCTGATATCCCGACAGAGAAATGGCGCAGTGAACAAAATGTCGAAAAAATATTGAATGCTATAGACAGCTTAATGTTATCGCTGGACAGAGAAAATAAGAAACGCATCTCAGCCATAGGCGTCACAGGGCAAATGCACGGTGTTCTCCTTTGGAATAAAAATGAAGCAGGTAATCTTATCACTTGGAAGGACAAGCGCGCCTCGAAATTAAATATCCTGAAAGAGATAATCAAAATTTCAGGAGCAGAGGAGCTCAAAGACGGCTTTGGAGTGACAACCCTGACTTGCCTTGTTCGTGAGGACAAGCTGGGTAAATGGACTCATGCATCCACTATTCATGACTATCTTGTTTACAAAATATGTGGACTTGAAAAAGCAGTGACAGATCCAAGCGATGCGGCTAGTTGGGGAGCCTTCGATATTGTCAATAAAAAATGGAATTTTGCCGCAATTAAAAATTTAGGAATTCCCGAACATTTCTTTCCTTCCATTGCAAATGGAAAGGCAGGAAATCTGTCTAAGGAATTTGCTCAAAAATGGACTTTGCCTGAGAATTCGCCGGTTGCTGTACCGCTTGGAGACAATCAGGCGTCAATTCTCTGCACATCCGCGGAACCGGATGATGAGATTTAC
This sequence comes from uncultured Victivallales bacterium, assembly GCA_964651145.1. GTDB lineage: Bacteria > Verrucomicrobiota > Lentisphaeria > Victivallales > GWF2-45-14 > CAZYVR01. Next base: position 23,510 of record CAZYVR010000036.1, read on the forward strand.
CTTACAATAGGAACCGGCGCTCAATTGACTGTTGTAATGGAAAAAGAAACAGTGCGGGAACTGAAAAGTGAGTCGACAATGGACATAAGGCCTTACATTGACAATAAATGCCTGGCAGTAGCCGCCCCCTTGTGTGGCGGACAAGCCTTTGCCTGGCTGGTTGATGTTGTTCAACACTGGCAAAAGGAACTTGGCTTGCCGGAATTGCCGGAAGATAAGCTTTTCAGAAAACTTGACGCTTTGGGGATGGAGCATTTGGATGCAAAACTTGATATTAAACCGAATTTTATCGGGGAAAGATATAATCCTGAGCTTTCCGGTGAAATATCAAATATTGATCTGAAAAATTTCACTCTGGGCGAAGTTTCGGCGGCCCTTGCAAGGGGAATTGTAGACAACATGAAGCAAATGATGCCGGAAAAACTCTTTGCGAATAAAAAGCTTGTTGTAGGTAGCGGAAATGCCGTTAGGCGCTTGAAGATTGTGCAAAAAATGATAAAGCGAGAATTCAATCTGCCATTGAAGATCAAAGATAGAAAAGAGGAAGCCGCTACAGGCGCGGCCATCCTCGCAGAAAAAATCAAAAACTAACAACATGGAGATGCCTATAAGAACTTAAATACAACTAGAATGACGGACTGCGCGGCCTTGGGGGCGCGCGGTAAGTTGGCGTGAACTAGCGAAAAATAGAGCTTTAAGAAGTTCTAATTAAGACGCGCCGGTAGAATGGTGATTATTCACCTTTTGCCGGCGCGTCTTTTTTTGTTCGATTTTATGCCATTTCACAGAAAATAATATTACGCAAGGACCTAAAGAAAAAATGAAAGAATCGAAAGACGCAAAGGAACAACTCAAAGAATTGAAAAAGGAAATTCGAACTCTATGCTCAAAATTGAAAAAAACTCGTGATATACATCCTGCAACAAAAATAAAAGAAGTGCGGTCAGGTTTGTCGGATCTAGCAAATATCCCACCTGATTCTGAACCCGTCAATATTCAAGTTGGGCGGATTCTGGCAAAGCTACAGGAAACAATTGGGGTTCTTGAAAAGGCTATGAAAATATCCAGTTCTGGCAAATTGATTCAAGCGCATGAATTCGCGCTTGAACTGCGTGATAGAATTCAATAAAAATCATCAGTCTCTAAAAAAATAATAACTTTAAAAAGGAAAGATCATGAAAAAAAGCATCTTCGTTGAACCCGAAAATAAACATAAACGTCTAAATGCATGCCCGGATGAGAGAAACGCTTCATCTCGGAAACATCCTGGGATTTATATGCTCAGGCAAATGGACTGTGATATTGAAAGATTAAAGTATAAGCAAATAGAAGACGACATAGCTCTTGTCTTGTTAAGTGGGGCGCGAGATGAATTAAGGGAAATTTTGCGGGGTATAGAGCCAAAGAACAGGACGCTGGACGATGAAGTAAAGTTGCGCCTTGATATTCTGGAAGAAGGAATAAAAAAAGTAATTGCAAAGATGGACA
>CAZYVR010000037.1:0-24626 GCA_964651145.1 uncultured Victivallales bacterium
TTCCGGACATACCGAGAGCGATAAGCATACTGGAAACATGCAGAAGGCAGTACGGAACGACCGCGCTTAGAATTGAAATATTGATGAAACTCTATGAGTTGTATAAACAAACAGAACGCTGGGGCGCCGCTTTTGACATAGCCGAGGACATTTTTAACAATAAGCCAGAAAAAGCCGCAGTGCAGCAGATAATCAAAGATTTTTTGCCTGGGCATAACAAGCTGCTCTCCACTATAAGCAAAAGCAAAAAAAAGAACAAGGATGACGCGGGCTATCTCAAGAGAACTGAAGCAATGTTGACCAGGCTTGAAACAGCAAACCCTGACATATGGCGCTCGATAAGGAACGAGGCATATTTTATATACGCCAATTCGCTTTATCTTTCAAAGAGATACAATAAGTCCGAAGAAGAGATCGTGGCGTGCTTGAACTCCCCCAAAAATTCGCCGAAACTTATAGAGCAGATCTATTATCTTGACCTTTTGTGCTCTCTAGATGCAAAATCTTTGCCCGTTACGACGATAGCGCGCGCCAAGCGCTATCTGATCAGGTTCCCCGAAGGCGAGCATTACAAGGAAGCCCTTAGCGCTATTCTCAACGCATATTATGCAATGGAAATGTATGAGGAAGCGGAGAATACGGCAAAAAAAATATACGTGGATGAACTGAATACCAAGAAAAAGGACAGCAAGGGGAACACTGGTCTGTGGCTTCAAACTGTCGCAAGAATCGGCGAAATTTATGAAAAGCTCGGATTTTACAACAAGTCTAACAAATTGTTGAAATCAAAATCGCGCGAATTGCTTAAAACCAGTTATGCCCCGGACGCTTTCCTCGCGTGGGCTCGAACCGCCGAGGCAATGGGGCAGGATTTGGAAGCTGTGCGCCGTCTGGATGTGGTATTGCCCCGGGTGGAAGATATAAACAAGAAGGCTGAAATATATGTGGCACAGTATTTGCTAAAACTGAAAATAGGAAAAATAAGAGATTATAGCAGAGCAAAATTGTTGTTGGAGAAGCTTGACAAAAATGAAAAGCTTGATCCTAAAATGAAAAAACATTTAATGAAGGAATTGAGCGAAGGCATGCTGGAATATACTTTCAATAGCAAGCGGGATAAAGAATTTAATGAAACACTGGAGTATGTGCTTCAAAAGTTTAAAGGCCATGCATGGCCTGAGTACTGGGCGCTTCGCTCGCTTACTCCGCTTTTCGGAACTGCCAAGCTTGAAACCTTGAGCAAAAAACATGAAAAAATACTTCAAAAAGATTTGGCCGGATTGTCAGAGGAAAAGGAGACGGTCGGCTTTATCAGAAAACAATTGAAACTTATCAATAACCTTGTCGTAATAGACAACGCCATGAACGACCTTAAAAAAGAAAGGGGCTTGGGAAAATGAGCAACTTAATTGAGACTATTCGCGAACAGATAAAAAGCAGCAAAGGCTTGTTGACTCTTTTTCAGGATGAAAGAAGCAAATACCAGAACAAAGCGCAGATAGGCGTAAAGGAAGTCATGGATATTCTCAAAAGGAAAAAACGTTTGGTTGAAACTTTTGAGCAACAGCATAATATTGTAAAACAGACCATCGAAACTGAAGACGGCTCTTCCGAGACCGACAAAAAAGAAAAACGGTCTCTTATAAGAGATTTGAGCGAAATATTGGAGCAGCTATTGGTGATAGATCATGAAAATGAAAAATTATTGCGCAATCTTATGAGTTCAAGAGAAACAAGCGGAATGGGCGGAATGGCCGGGAGAAATGTTGCCAGTCAACAGGAAAGGCCGGCTTTGCAACGCAGACTCCCTTTTGTGCCAGGTATGCGCCAGGTCTTTTCATCCACCCCGATGATGAGCAAGCCAACTCCGGCTCCGGCTGCTTTGCCGAAGCCTGCTCAGGCGCTGAATTCGGCAATGAAAAGCGAGAAAAAGGAAGAATCAATAATATCGACAATCCAGAACAACATGAGGCTCAGGCCGAAAAGCAAACTGAAGAACTATGCGCAGGCCGCGCAGTTGCTCCAGCTTACATCTAAATATGCCTAAAGAACACATAGTTGAAATACCGGAAATAGCGAGGCTCTCTCTTGAGAGAGCTTTTCATGTTTTTCAGTCTCAAAGCGAGATGCTTGAAAAATCGCACATTGAACTTCAGCAAAAGCTCAATGAGGCGCAAGTCAATCTTGAGGCCAAGAACAAAGAGCTTGCGCTTAGGATCGCCGAGATTGAAAACATAAAAGAAAAGCAGGCCGGGATACTTGAATCAATAGACGACTCAGTGTTTCTTGTCAATTCTGATAAAGAGATCAACGCGGCAAACAAGACCGCGTCGGAAGTGTTTGGCCAATGGGCGGCTCATGGGATAAACTTGATTGACTTTCCTGAGCTTGCAGATGCCCTGAAAGTTAGCGAGCCTGTAAAAAATAGAGACATAGAAATTATTTTGGACGGAGAAAAGACCTGTTATATGATGACGGTTGTTCCGATGAATCAGGGAAAAAACGGGGGGATTGAATCCAAAGTTGTTTCATTAAAGGATGTGTCTGAGCATCGTAATCTTCAGAAAAGGGTGAACCGAGAGGATCGTATGGCGGCTCTTGGCAAAGTAGCCGCGAGCGTGGCGCATGAAATACGCAATCCTTTGGGAGCTATTGAAGGCTTTGCCATGTTGCTGGAGAGGGATTTGAAGCACGAGCCTAATTCTCAGCGACTTAGCGGCAAAATAATTTACGCGGCTAGGCAATTGAACTCTGTGGTTGGAAACCTATTGAGCTATACCAGAGAAATATGCCCCAACAAGACTGTGAATGACTTGAGAGCTCTTGTCGTGGACGCGTTGGATTTTGTGCTTCCGATGGCCGATGATCATAAGGTGGAGATAGACAAACAATTTCCGGAAGAGCCTTTTTTAATAGAAGTCGATCCGGTGCAGATAAGTCAGGTTGTCACAAATCTGGCAGTCAATGCGGTTGAGGCGTGTCCTATGCGCTCCGGCGGCAAGGTGGAAATTAAAGTTTTTGAAGAGGATGGATTTGCCGTTCTGGAGGTTATTGATAATGGAGAAGGGATTCCAGACAACAGGAAGTCCCAAATATTTGAGCCTTTTTTTACGATGAAAGATGGCGGGATTGGCTTGGGGCTGTCATTGTGTCAAAGGATAATAGAGTCGCATGACGGGACAATCTTTGAGTGTGGGGAATTGGGCGGCGGCGCGCGTTTTATAGTGAAACTAAAAAAGTCGGAGGGTTGAATTGATAGACCGCATTTTAATAGCTGACGATGAATTTCTTGTGAGGGAAATGCTGGAAGAGACCGTGCGCCGCACAGATATTGAGGTCGTGACGGCTGGCTCTGGAGAGGAAGCCATTGAAATTTTGCAGAAAGAAGAGTTTCAGATGGCTTTTGTAGACCTTAAAATGGGGAAGCTTACCGGAATGGACGTATTGCGGAACTGTCGCGAAAATTGTCCGAGAATGTTGTTTGTAATCATGACCGCTTATGGAACGCTTGAAACAGCCATTGAGGCTATGAAGCTCGGAGCCTTTGACTTTGTCATTAAGCCTTTTTCGCCGGACCAGATGGACATTGTGATAGAAAAAGGAAAGCTCTGGCTTCAGTTGAATGAGCGCGATCAGTATTTTCAAAAGGAAATTTCGAATCCTGCTGGATACAAGGTGAAGGCGATAGGGGATTCCCCGTCGATTCAGGAAATCAACCGTCTTGCCAGGCGCGTTGCTCCGACCGATGCCACAGTGCTGATCACTGGCGAAAGCGGCACAGGCAAGGAACTTATAGCTTCGGAGATATTCAGGCTTTCAGACCCTGGCTCCAGCAAGCCGTATATTCGCATGAATTGCGCGGCTGTGCCAGAAAATCTTCTTGAAAGCGAGCTGTTTGGACATGAAAAAGGGGCTTTTACCGGAGCTAGTGAACGAAGGATAGGACGCTTTGAGCTGGCAGACGGCGGAACCTTGCTTCTTGATGAGATAGGCGAGATAACTCCGGCCATGCAGTCGAAACTGCTTCGCGTGCTTCAGGAATCTGAGTTTGAAAGAGTAGGAGGCTCCAAAACCATCAAAGTGAATGTAAGAGTGATTGCCACTACTAACCGGGATTTGAAAGAAGAAGTGAAAAACGGAAATTTCCGGGAAGATTTGTTTTACAGGCTGAATGTGTTTCCTGTTTCCCTTCCGCCCCTTCGGGACAGAATAGATGATTCTGTAAAAATAGCCAGATATTTTTTGGCCCATCAGGAAAAGAAGCTTGGCAGGACGCTGAAATTTGATAAATCCGGCGAAAACGCAATTTTGAATTATTCCTGGCCCGGCAATATACGCGAGTTGGAAAATGTGATAGAAAGAATAGCCATTCTTGAGGATGGCCCAATAATAGACGCAAAAGCTTTTCCCCCGGATATATTGAATTTAGATAGGGAGAAGACTTCGGCTTTCGAAGACGATCAAAATTTGTTTGATATGAAGGCAATTGAGAAGCTCGCAATTAAAAAGGCGCTTCACAGAAGCAAAGGAAACAAAACAAAGGCGGCCGAACTTCTTGGATTTAACGTCAGAACCCTTCGAAACAAGCTAAATGAATACAAGGCGGAAGGTTCTCTTGATGAAGAGCTGACTGAGCTTATTTTTTCGGAATCCTAAAAAAATACTGATTGATGCTTCTGATTGCGCAACGATTCAACTGTTAATAAATTGAAGGCGTTTTGATATTGCAAAACTTAACAGAACAGCTTTTTGAAAAAAACATGGCTTTGTTGAAGAGCCGCATGTCTTGCGAATCTTTTGAAGCCATGACTGCTTTTGCCGGCGTCAGCCCTGTCGTTGTCGAGAATAACGACGATTGCGGCAACGCGCATTATGCTTTGAAAGGCGATTCAAGGCTTTTATTGCATAGCCGTCGCGACCCTGACGCCGAGGCGGAGAGGCAGGTGGCGTTATGGGGCGAAAAGGAAAAAGTGGACTGGGCTGGAATGATTGTTGTTTCAGGATTTGCCGGCATGCATCATCTAAAGGCGTTGACAAAGCGCATGTTGCCTGGGAGCGAGCTTTTTGTCGCCGATCTTTTTCCCGCCGCGGTTTTGGAAGTCCTTAAGACTTGTCATTTGAGTTGTCTGGAAAAAAAAGACATTGAGCTGCGTTTTTCAGTTTCAGATGATTTCCGCTTTGTTTCAGATGAGTTTCGCTGGCGGTTCATGCGCAGGAAAAAACTGAACGTGTCATTTTTTGTTCATCCTGGATGTTTAAGGGCTTTTAAAAAAGAGTATGACAGACTTTCTCTTGCGCTTATAAAGGAGAGCCGCCTTGAAGGGCTTAATCGAGGGACAAAAGCTTCCTTCAGCAGTGATTGGCACAGGAATTCTTTGAAAAACTTGCCGTTTATTCTCAATACTCCAGGGATAGCCCCGCTCAAAGGCGCATTCAAGGGGCGCTCAGCCATTGTTGTCGGAGCCGGGCCGTCTTTGGACGACGCTTTGGCATATATTAAAAAATGCGAGGATAAAGCCGTAGTTATTGCTGTCGGGACAGCTCTCAAGTCTTTGTTGAAAGCGGGGATACGCCCCGATTTTGTGGTTGTGATCGAGTGGCTGCCTATGATGTTGAATCAGTTCTCCGGCCTTGAGAAGGCTGACATAGAGGGGATTCATCTTCTTGTCGAGCCGATTGTAGATCCTCGCCTGCTGGAAATGTTTGAGGGGAGCATGTTTCTTTTTTCCTCTAAAGTCCTTTGTCATTATAATGAATGGCTTCGCTCAATCGGGGCATTGCCGGACAGTTTGATTGTTGGCGGCACTGTCACAGTGACCGCAATTGATGCAGCTATTTTTATGGGCTGCTCTGAGCTGATAATGGTTGGCTTTGATCTAGCTTTTCGGGATGATGGAAGCACTCATGCTTCTTTCAGCATGTATGATGGGGTGAAAATGGAGAAGAGCAATTTGGTCGAGGTTGCAGGCAATTATGGGAGAAATGTTTTTACCAAGAAAATTTTTCGCAGTTATATTGAAGTAATGAACGCTTATTCCAGAGGCGCTTTAAAAACAAAGCGTGTAAAGTTTTACAACGCTGCGACGGCTGGCGCCTTGCTGGATAATATGAAAGTCATTCATCCGTCTCAGATCCCAGAGTTGCTATCTTCAGATGTTCTCGAAGACAAGCGTTCATTTGTCAAAGGAAGATGGGATGTTGTTGATTTGCCGGATATGTCACAAAGCGTCGAGGCTATAGACAAGGCATTGAAGGAGCTTTATGAATTGAGCCATTTGGCCGAATCGGCTGTCAATGTCTGCGCTATTGTGTCTGAGTCCAATGAGAATCTTCAACATTCACGCAGGTTGGAAGTTGAGTTGAACAGACTGGACGGCGAAATGCAAAAGCTGCACATAGCTAATTTGCTTGTGAACGACGCATTGCAGGCTACAATAATGGGGCTTTACTCAGACGATGAGGGAGGAGCTTTGATTGACCAAATAAAAAAAGGGGGAGATTTTTATATGCATATTAAAAATGCCTCGAACTTGGTAATAGAGCTGTTAATTGAGTCAAAACGCGATTATCTTACAAAGAAAAATAACTTATGAATAAGAAGGGAGCCACTATGAGCGGAAAAGAAATGACAATCAGGGAAGCGACTGTGTTTGTTCTGGATGAGTCTGACAAAGAGCTTCAGAAGCTCAAGGATTTGTTTAAGAAAGCAAGCGATCTTTTTGATAGCGGCGAGGATTTGGAAGGCTTGCAATTGACGCAGGACGAGATTATTCAGCAAATTAATTCTCTGTTTGAATTTTGCATCTCTCTTGTTGAATCCTTCCACGAGATTTTTCCGCAAGAGCTTTCGGAAGATATAGAAAAGACTTGCAGTGTCATGGATAGCTTAATGAAAACTCTTGCCGTTGAAACGGAAAAAAGCAATTTCACTGAAATTGGCGACATCCTCAGATTCGACTTTACCGATTTGCTTGTTGAATTTTCAGCGTTGTTTTCCAGAGTGGGAAAGGAAATAGAGAAATCCAAACACAAGGGGTTGGATGAATTATAAAAGATATTTTAATTAATAGAACAGCCGATGGATTTAATTGACAATGTCTGTGTTTTGGCGCGAAACCTGAATTATGTCAAAAGGGTGTCTTCAAGCATTTCTTTTTCTTGTTTGTCTTCCGCCAGAGACGAAACCGGCCTTTTGAAGGTCACTGGCTCTCCGCCGCTTTTTCAAGCGGGGAAAAATTGTGAAACCTTGCTTCACAGTTCGCGCGACGCTCAGAGGGAGGCCGAAAGGCAAGTCAAAGCCTGGACAGAGCAGAAGCAAGGGCCAGTGAGCCACATGATGGTTGTTCTGGGATTTGCCGGGATGCATCATTTGCTGCCGCTCTCAGAGCATTTGGCGGAGGGAGGCATTTTTGTTGTAATAGATGTTATTCCGGAAATTATGAAAGAGGCGTTAAGGCATTGCGACTTGGACCTTTTTTCTTCCAGAGTCAAAAAAGGCGCGAGTGTAATTTTCATTGTTTCCGAGAATTTTGAGCAGGCCCGCCGTGAATTTCGTCATTATATAAAGACGGAAAAAAATCTGGACATCGATCTTTTTGTTCATCCTGGGCTCAGGCGCGCTTTTCCTGAAATATACTCTTCTTTGTTGAATGAAATAAAAGCAGAGATAGATTTGGAGCTTATGGACAGATGCACCAGAATTGCGTCTTCCGCTAAATGGCTTCAAAATGCCATAGCCAATCTTCCTTATATTTTGACAAGTCCTCCCATAGATGTGTTGAAAGGATGTTTCGCTGGAAAGACGGCTATTGTAGCCGCGGCCGGGCCGAGTTTGAATGACGCTTTGCCTTTTATAAAAAAAGCAAGAAAGAATTGTGTGCTTTTTTGTGTAGGAACGGCGTTGAAGCCCCTGTTGCGGGCTGGAGTCGATCCTGATTTTGTTGTTTCGATAGATTCAGACCAGTTGGTTCAAAAGCAGTTTGAGGGGGTTGGAGACACCAATGCTTTTTTGCTTGCTTCTATCATGGGATATCACGGAATTCTCGAATCAGGCATTTTTTCGGGGAAAACTTTTTTTCTTTCCATGAATGCGCTTTCAGGCTTTGAAAAATGGCTGAAAACTTTTGGAGCCATGCCTGGCGTGATTCCTGCCGGAGGCACTGTTGCCCTTAGCGCGCTGGATATAGCAAGATATACAGGCTGCTCCAAAATTATTTTTTCCGGCTTGGACCTTGCTGTTCTCGAAGATGGCACGAGTCATGCGGCATCTTCGATGTATGAGAAAGAAAATTCTGTTTATGTTGCTGAGAGGATAGTAAAAGGCAATTATCAGGACAAGGTGCATACAACAAAGCAGTTTGCGAGTTATATAAAGATGTTGAATTCTTATCTGGAGGATGTTTTGAGAGAGCACGACATATTGTTTTATAATGCGACAACTGGAGGGGCAAAGCTCGAGCACGTTGAACTTGTGCATCCACATTGCATCCCCGAGCTTGTTTCTGAAGTATCCGGTGGATTTGAATGCTCTTGTTTTTTTGACGCATCAAAAACCGACGCATTGCCGGGTAAGGCAGAAGCTCTGGGAGCCTTTGATTGCGCTATTCAGGAGTTGAACGAAGTGTCAAATATTTCAAAATCTTTGCTTGCGGCTTGTGATGTAACGAGGGGAAATGTAAATTGCTCAAGCAAGTTAAAGTTGGAATTTGACCGTTTGGAGTCAGAATTAAAATCCAAACGAGATGCGCTATTGCTTATTGATGGCGCGATACAGGGAATGTCATCGGACATTTTCAGTGCTGAATCTGATTCAGAAAGGCTTGAAAAGCAAAGCGAATTTTACAAGCAGATAGAGGGCGCGTCAGGATGGACGCTTGCTTTGTTGACGGCATCGAAAGAAGAATATAAGAAAATGATCGATAAAAAGTTATAGTTAAAACTTAAGAAAGGAAAAATATTATGGCAAAAAATGTTCTTGGCAATTACCAGAAAGTTCAGGCTAGCACAGCGTCCCCGGGCCAAAGAGTTGTAATGGTTTATAATGGGATAATTAAAAACCTGAGAGGCGCTATTGTGGCCTTAGGTCGGGATGAAGACCCCTCAATCAAATTTGAGGCTTTTCACAATTGCATTCAACAGGCTGACAAATTAATTATTGAGCTGCAAATAGCGTTGGACATGGAAAACGGAGGCGAGATAGCTGAAAGCCTGAACTCACTCTACACCTTTTGGAAGGAGCACCTTTCAGATGCGAATGTTGAGAAAAGCTCAAAAAAGGTCAGAGATGTATTGAACATGGCGGAGAAGCTTGTGGAAAGTTGGATCGAAGCAGATAAAAAGGTGAGGTCGTCCTCCACTTGATAGGCAGATTTTTTGATGAGTGAAACACTGACTATAATCACTGAATGGAATCAGCATGCGGCAACCTTGAAAAAGGCTGTTGAAAACAGGAGCTACACAATATTCAAGAGCTCTTTTAAGAAAGGCTGCCAATGCTTCAACAGACTCAAAGAATTTATTGAGAAAGGCAATGTCGAAGAGCTGAAGGCTCACAGGGCAGAGGTTGAAGAAACTGTTGCGAACTGGCAAACTATAGCGGATATGTTGCCTAAGTGGATGGAAGAGTTGAAGTCTGATATAGAGAAAAAGCGCAAGAAGTTCAGCAATGACAAAAAAATTGGAAATGCGTATCGTTTTATGAAAAAGACCGGAACTAACCTGAGAGTGAAAGCGAGATAAAAATGAGTCCTGAACCGAAGGAAAAAAAATCACCGCAAAGCGGAGAAGACATTGAGAATATTATTTCAGGTTTGCTTCTGGAGCGTGATAACATAAAAATAAAGTCTTCTTTGAGCAAGATCATTCACGCTTCCGAATTAGTCGAGCAGTCTGTTAGAAAAACTCAGATCATTGGCGGAGACGCCGATTTGAACGACCAGGATTCTCCACCGGCAATTGTCATTGAAAAAGAAGGGGAGAGAATTTCAAAAATAGTGGTCAAATGTCCTTGCGGAAGGCACGCCGAGCTTTTTTGTGAGTATAACGATGACGCAAATCAGGAGACGGAATAATGAAATATTCAGCTAAAGGAAAAGTAGGCAATCTGAGATCAGCAATCAAAATTGCAGCGCTGTGTGTTTTTGCGGCCTTGTTTCTTTCAGCTTGCGTATCCCGAAAAGTCAGCATTCTTGAGAGAAATATTGCTTTGTTGAGGATAAAAGAGCCTATCCTTGTGCTTCCTCCGTTGACCTCTGACTTCAGATTGAGCAAAGTAGCGATAAACTTAGGCAAATATTACAGCGTGGAAGTCCCCAAAAGAGTTGACGGGCCCACTGTTTATGCGTCAAATATTGATTCCCTGAAAACGGCTAGGGACTGGAATAACCTTATTAAAAACGGAACAGTCAACACTATGGAGGCGGCAATGATCGCCAAAACGGTGGGATGCAATTCCGCGCTCACTTGCCAAATTCTTGTAATACAACAATATCCTCCGTTTAGAATGGTTTTACAGCTTCTATGGATAGATTCGGACACAGGGAATATAATAGGCAAACTTTATCAGGATGTCGATCTTTCCGACTCGGAAACTAAATATCGCTTTGGGAATTTTGTCGGTCAGGGAATTGCCACAGATGTTTATGAGCAGATTTTTTACAGCGAGGACCGTTTCCATTCCTCGTATTTGATGCCTCAGGAATTTTTCCGTTTTGTGGCTGCATATTCAGTACAGACGCTTTTTGGCGATGTGGAATCCTTCCCATGGTGGTGGTTCTGGAGAACTGTAGGCTAAAAAAAGAGTGGATTTTTTTAGAATAAAGACTAAAATAAAGAGAGAAGTGTCCGAAAAGACATGATACAAGGGAGTGACAGAGATGAATGAGAAGCATAAAAATAAGAGGCTTTATATAAAAGTCGCTGAAAACACAGCTTTATTTTCCGGCTTGACTGAGTCGGCAAAAGCTGAGTCCATTCCCTATTTTGTCAATGAATTGTCATCCGCTTTGAATGAATTGAGCGAATTAGACAATACAGGCAAGCTTCGCGGAGACGCCATTCGCAATGGCAAAGCCATAATCAAGCATTGGCAGCCTCCCACTAATGAACAGATAGATAAGATTTTGTTTAATATGAAGCATGAACTTTTGGCCTGACGGAGCCGGAAGAATCCAATCATGTTGACTGTTTTAGCTTGCCAAAGACTTTTTTTCTTCAGCTTTTTTCTTTTTTTGCGTCTTTATTGATCTTCCTGTTACCCTCGTTTTGCATTCAAAACATTCTTTCCTGATATGTTGGCACGGCTATTGCGTTAAAATTCCTCGAACTGAAAATAAACTTTGAGGAAGAGTCAGTCATGAGTAAAGCAATATATAGCACGGCTTCGGGAATGATGCTCGAGCAGCGACGTCAGGAGACCATCGCGAAAAATCTGGCAGCTTCCAATATCCCCGGCTTTAAAAGGGAATTTGTAGCTTCAGAGAGCTTTGGTCGCTTATTGCAAGACAAACTCGAAGGACAAAACCTTGGCACCGACAAGGGCCAGGTAGCAGTTGATTTTTCTCAGGGCGGCTTGAAGCAGACAGGGCGAACTCTTGACTTTGCCATTCAAGGCGAAGGATTTTTCGAGGTTACCACGCCCGACCACCGGAAGCTCTACACACGCAACGGCTCGTTTTTTGTGTCTAAAAACAATGAGCTTATTACCAGCGAAGGCTTCCCTGTGAGCGGAGACGGTGGCAATATCTCCTTTGCCACAAGCGACAACATTACAGATATTTGCGCCACTGCTGATGGAAAAATTAGGGTTCGCCAGGGGGTAGCCGCCAATTATGTGATGACGGACAAGGGCTCGCTGAAAATAGTGGGGATCAAAGACCCGTCCAAATTCAAAAGAATTTCCGCAAATTATTTCACGCTTGATAAAGAAAACGAAAGATCCGTGCAGACTCTGAACACGGATAAATATATTGTGGTCAACAATTATCTGGAAGCAAGCAACTCTGAGCCTATTCGCGACATGGTTTCAATGATTGAATGTCAGCGGGAATTTGAAATGGGCCAGAAAGTCCTGAAAATGCTTAACGAGCGTTTTTCTCAGGAAGTGCGAAGATTGGCGAATTAAATTAAATTAAATAAGAATAAACAAGGAGCAAGGATATGAGTAACAGAGCCCTATGGATTTCGGCCAGTGGCATGGAAGCTCAACAATTAAGAGTGGACACTATTGCCAATAATATGGCGAACGTAAACACCACCGCATACAAGCGCGGCGTGGCGCATTTCGAGGATATGTTGTATCAGGAAGTAGCGCTGCCAGGTTCGGATTCATCCATTTCAAGCATACCGGCGGGCATTCAGATAGGCACAGGCGTAATGACCAGTTCTGTGTCAAAATACTTCGGACAGGGAGCCTTGCAGGCGTCGAGCGCCGATTTAGACATGGCCATCGAAGGCGAGGGCTTTTTGCAGGTGCAGTTGCCTGACGGTTCAAACGCCTACACTCGGGATGGTTCTCTTCATATGGACTCAACGGGTCAGGTTGTCACTGCTCAGGGGTATCAGGTAGTGGGCTTTCCCACTATTGACCCAAGCGCCACATCCATAACCATCGCTTCTGATGGAACTGTTTCTTACTATGCCAGCGGAACCATAACAAATGCGGGTAGAATGACGATGTCCAGATTTCCTAATCCCGAGGGCCTGAAATATGAAGGCTACAACCGATATTCAGAAACCCCGGCGAGTGGCTCCGCGGAAGCAGGCAGCCCAGGAGAGAATAACTTCGGCTATGTGGCTCAGCATTATCTTGAGAATTCCAATGTTGAGATAGTGAAGGAAATGGTTGATATGATTGCCGCTCAAAGAGCTTATGAGCTGAACGCAAAATCTATTAAGACCGCTGATGCTATGCTTCAGCAAGTGGCTAACCTGAAATAGAGGATGACAGAGAAATGAACACTTACTCAAATAATGTTAGATTGTCAATAATTTCAATAGCTATAACATTGGCTTTTGCATGCGCGCATTTGCATTTTTCCGCAAAAGCCGAAGAATCTCAAAGAATCTTGAACATTAAAGAGCGCGTGGTCGTGGACTCGGAAGACATAATGCTCAAGGATTTTGTCGTCAATCAGGGATTGCTTAGCGAAAAAGAGCTTGAGTATGTGTTGACTACGGTGACCAAGAAGAAAAGCAAGACAATATCCATGGTGGATCTTGCGTATATGATGCAAAGGTATCAGTCATTGATGGATGTCAGTTTAAGGGGAGCTTCATACATAGTCATCCGCAAGAAGGAAAGCAGCGTTTATCTTGACAAGGCCAGAAAGGAAATCATCAATTTCATCAAAAACACTTCTCCATGGAAGACTTGGACAGTGGATGTGCTTTTAAATTCAAGTGACGAGACGATAATCTCACGAGTTGGGAAATTCGACAAAATCAATATTAAGTCTTTCGACAACAAGGCTATGTTGGGCACAATCTCTTTGCGCGTCGTGTTTATTGACGATGCTGGATCTCAGATTGACAGTGTGTCTTTAAATCCGGTAATCCTCAGAAAGGTCGAGGCCCTTGTTGTTTATGACAGTTGCAAAAAAGGACATATAATCAAGAAAAGCGACATTAAGCGCGCCCCTATGTGGGTGGGGTCAGGCAAGAAAGACTATCTTTTGGAAGAAGATGAATGCATTGGCAAGGAGCTTGCGAGAAACTTGACCAGTGGAGATTTTATTAAATCGTCAGACATTTTGATGCCGGTCTGCGCAAAGAAAGGCGACATTATCTGGGTTGAATGCACGAGAGGTCAGATAATGGTCAAAGTCGCGGCCATAGTAATGGAAAACGGCAGGGAAGGCGATTTTGTGAAAGTCAGAAACAAATCTTCAAACAATGTTTTTGAAGTTAAGCTTGTGGGCGAGAAAAAAGCAGTCCGGAATATTTAAAGCAAGGAGTTTTGCGAAATGAACAGATATCTTACAGTTGCGGCGGCAATATCGGCGATGTGCGTTACGGCAATGGCTGATCTTACGCCCACCGACAATGTTAAGCTGGCCCTTAATATGTATTCGAATCAGAGGGCAAGGCAGGTGGGAGATCTTTTGACTGTGGAGATACTGGAAAACAACACTTCCAAAAAGACAGAAGATTTAAGCACATCAAAGGCGTTGAAAGCAAATGCTGACGCTCCTTTGTTTGGCTATGATGTAAACAATGCCTCAAATATGTTCCAGCAAATGCATAACTTTTTTGTCCGGTCAACGGAGCAGTCCATAATGCCCATAGGGCCGGAATACAAGATAGAGGCAGCCAGCAGTTTTGATGGCAAAGGATCCACAAACTCAACTGATTACTTGAAGACTGAATTTACTGTAAGAGTTGTGGATGTCCTTGAAAACGGCGTTTTGGTGGTGAGAGGCGACCGCAAAATCATGATCAGGCTGGAATCGGTCAGCATGGTGTTGTCTGGCCTGGTGAGAACTAGAGACATTGACTCAGACAACAAGGTGTCCTCCACAAGACTGGCTGACGCCCATATTTATTATGAAACAGGCGGGGAAGTCAGCCGTGGCACGAGACCTGGCTACGTTTGGAGAATATTCCAGTTCTTGAACCCGTTCTAAACTTAAAAGGAAAGACGCGCTATGAAAAACATGATATTAAGAGTGATTGTCGCGATTGCAGCTCTGAGTTGCTCTGCCGGACTGATGGCAGAAAACGGACAGGTCAAAGTTAGAGTCAAGGATGTTGCCCGCATAGCCGGTGACGATGAAACATATACTCTCGTCGGTTACGGCGTGGTGGCCGGCCTTAACAACTCAGGAGACAGCGACAAAACTCTTATTCAGCGCACAATTGCCAACCTGATGCAGAACTTTAACGTCATTGTGGACGAGAAGGATTTGAAAGCCCAGAACAGCGCGGCGGTAATGGTTACCGCCACTATAAGAGGATCCAAGCGCAAAGGCGACTTGATTCAGGCTAATGTGTCGTCCATAGGCGATGCCAAGTCGCTCCTCGGCGGCGTGCTTCTTCTTACTCCCTTGCTTGGCGCAGACGCCGAAACATGGGGCATAGGACAGGGGCCGATAACCACTGGAGGTTTTTCATTCGGCAGCAGCAGCACTGCGGACGGCGGGGAGCAGGTCATCAAAAATCATCCTACTTCGGGAATGCTTACCAATGGAATAAAACTGCTCAAGGATGTCGGAATAAACTACAAAAATGCAGATGTGCTTACATATCACTTGCGCAGACCGGACTTTACCGCGTCCGTGCACATGGCGGAGTCCATAAATAAAAAATATTTTGGAATGGCTGTGGCCGAGGACGACGCCACAATCAAGGTAAGAATTCCAGCCGAGTATAAAGATGAAGACAGGGTAACCACGTTTATCAGCGAACTGGAACAGCTTTATTTTGAAACCGACTCCGTTGCCAAAGTTGTGTTCAATGAAAGGACAGGGACTATTGTCATGGGCTCGGACGTCAGAATTTCCAGCGCGGCTGTCAGCCACGGAAACCTCTATGTGAATATCAAAAATATCCCGGGCGTAAGTCAACCAGGGGCTTTTGTTGAATCGGCTGGAGCCAAAACAGAGAAGATTAATATTCAGGAGACAAGGGTAAAAGAAGATAAAAATCAGGTGTTTGCAATGCCGAATATTACAACAGTAGGCGAGCTAGTCAGCGTTTTGAACGCTTTGCAGGTAACTTCACGCGATATAATCATAATCTTTCATTGTTTGAGATCGGCTGGCGCGCTTCATGCGGAACTTGAGTCAATCTAACATAGGGATGAATATATAATGAACAGCATACTTGCATACGATCCGGCTGCGGGAATAAACTCCCTGACAGCCACTGGCGATAAAGCCCCCTCAAAGAAGCATATGGCGCTCAAGGCGGCCTGTCAGGAATTCGAAACAGTGCTCACCTCCATTATCGTTAAAGAAGGCTTGAAGTCTGCGCAACAGATGAACGAGGCATCCGAGGAGGACGGACACGACAGCGGCGGACAGCAATATACCGATATGGCTCACGATCAGATGGCCAGCTTTATAGGACGCAAGGGCATGCTTGGGCTGGGCGATATGATTTACGATAGCGTTAAAGATAAAATACAAACCCAGGAGATCAAAAAATGACAGATACAGGTTTAAACAGTTTGGCAATGAAAATTAAAAGAACTCTTAATTCCCTTTTGGAATCTTCAGCGCATTTGCAACAGGCTATTATAAAAAGAGATGTTGAGGCAATGTGGAGAATCCTCGCTGACCAGCAGGAGAGGATGAATGAATTTGAACAGTACAATTACCTATGGGGACAGCTTGTGTCGGCGGGTGTCGATCATCCCGACATGGTGGGCATTAAAGAAAGCATTAACTCTGACATAAAAGAAGTAAGAAAGACCGGAAATAATAATGTCAGCCTCATTCAAAGCTTTCTTTCGGCAATAAGAAAAGCTCTTAAACAAGTCGGCACAAACCTTGCGGTCAAAACCAATGTATACGGCAAAAAAGGCAAGATGAGGATAAAACAGGCCTCGCTGCTTATAAACAGCGTTGGATAAACTTAGGTGATAATATGGCAGGCGGACTAGATTTAGGCATGGTGGCGGGCAAAAGCGCCCTGATGACTACACAAAACCAGATATCCATTGTCAGCAATAATGTGGCAAGGGCAAACGACCCTTACTATCATCGCCAGACTTCTTCGGTCGATCCGAATATCACGGTTCTTGGCGATAGCGGTTATTATGGCACAGGAGTGCATATAGCCCAGATTGTCAGACAGTACGACGTGGCTCTTGAGTCAAGCTTGAGAGGAGCAAAGTGCGACACCGGATACAGTCAGGCCTATTATAATCAGATCGGCAGAATGGAAGATATTCTCGCTCCGGGCGGGGATGATCAATTGAACAGCACTATTCAGGCGTTTGCCAATAATGCGCAGGCTGTTGCCTCCAATCCCGAAGAGCTCGCAAATCGCGTGGCTTTAATCACATCCGCTGAAACCCTTGCGGATAAATTTAATCAGAACTATGAAAATCTCTCTCAGTTGCGCAATTATATAGCGGACAATAACGCCACCGGTACAGGAGCCATCACCACTGGCTTGAATGATGTGAAAGGTCTTCTTCAGCAAATCCCGGAATTGAATAAAAAAATAATGGCTCTGGAATCTAATGCGTTTCGCAACCAGAAGGCCAACGACCTTCGTGATGAGCGCGACAAGATCGTTTCTCAGATAAGCGAATACATTGACATCTCCGTAAGAGAAGAAAGCGACACAAGATACACGATTACATGTGATGGAAACACCCTTATAAATGGGACATATTCACCGCAGCTTGGCGCCGATTATCTTGAAGTAAGCATGACCAACACTCCGCCAAGCCCGCATTATGTGCCATCAATAGTTCTTCACAGCGACAATACAACAACTGTCAATTTGACAGATGGCAAGATCAAAGGTTATCAGGACGCGCATACTTATATATCCGGCAAGATGGACAAACTTTACTCATATGCCCAGAATTACGGCGATTCTCTGGCTTACCCCGCTGACAACTGGGAAGGAGCAACCGCATATGTGGCTGGCAACACTATAAGGCCAGTGCCTGCAAATGGCTATGTCTATAGCATTGAAGCCGGCGACGCCGGAACAACAGCCGCCGGTCAGCCTGTTTGGCCGACAACTGTTGGCGGAACAGTGGCTGACGGAACCGCCACGTGGACTTGCCTTGGCAAATTCAGCACTGTAAACTCTGCGCATATGTCGGGTTATGACCTTAACGGAGACCCAGGCGCAAAACTGTTTTCCACATCGGCAACTCAGCCGGCTTCCGGAAATATTCTCACTGTCAGCATTTCAGACCCTAAAAAAGTGGCGGCTTCTTCCATTGGTGACGAAACAGCCGCCGACCCCTCCACTGCGGTGCAAAAAGGCAACGGAGAAAACATGCTCGCAATGTGGAGCGAGATGAGCGACGATTCAGCTCCAAACCCGGCTCTTGACGGGGAATCCATTTTAAATTACGCAAATCGATACTTGAGCGACGTATCCACTGATGTGGCAATTGCCAAAAATAATTTTAACTCATCTGAAAACATCCAAAATATGTTTCAGAATGCAGTCAATGAAGTGAGCGGCGTCAGCATGGACGCAGAGATGACAGAGATGCTTGAGCTTCAGAGATCATATCAGGCGGCTGCAAAACTGATAAACACAATTGATCAGATGATGAGCATGGTTTTGGGCATGTTCTAATGAGGGCAAAGCCTCAGGCAAGATATAATTAATTGCGGATAAAGACGCTAGCATGAATTAAAACTTTTATGTCAGGGAGAAGAAAAATGAAAGAGAATGAGAAAAAAATTGATAAAAGAAATGCAAGAAAAGGAACTGCGGTCGAGTCTGTGATGAAGGATCTTAATCTATACTTGCAGGATTACCTTGACGCATTGAAAGCGACTGTCGTGCCAAAAGAAAATTTAAACTGAATGGTTTTTTATGGTGGCTGAACAATTAACGAACAAAGCTCTTAAACAGGCGCTGGTCAATATCAACGTCTCCATAGAAGAAGCTTTGAAGCACATGGACTGCGAAGTGGCAATTGTCGTGGATGACAACAAGCGACTTTGTGGGCTTGTCACTGACGGTGATATCCGCCGGGGATTCCTTGCCGGCGCAACTATGGATCGTCCTGTGTCGGAAATTATGACAAAAGACCCTATCACCATAAAAGAAAAGCTCAGCCACGAAGAAGTTCTTGCCATTATGCTTAAAAAGCAAATAAGACATTTGCCTGTAGTTGACGAAGACGAGCAGCCTGTAGGATTGGAATTGCTTAGAAACCAGTACGATGCCTCCACTATTGAAGCGGCAGTCCTTATGGCGGGCGGAAAAGGCACGCGTCTCAGACCTTTGACATATGAAACTCCGAAGCCGCTGCTTAAGGTGGGCGGGCGCGCCATACTGGACAATGTTATGGACGGGCTTCAACGCAGCGGAATCAAAGATGTGGCTATCTCGGTCAATTATCTGAGCGAACAGATAAAGTCGCATATTAATGACAAAGACAAATATCCTGACAGCTTGGGGGTTTCGTTTTTGGAAGAAAAAAAGGCGCTTGGTACTGCCGGGGCGCTTTCATTGCTTTCACCAAAGCCGACTTCAAGCGTAATAGTAATGAACGCAGATTTGCTTACCGAAATCGACTATCGCGCTTTTTACAGATTCCACAAGCAGGCGGGAAATGATTTTTCCGTCTGTGTGAGAAAGGTTAAAAACAATGTCCCTTATGGGGTTGTCACTCTTTCTGGGGACAATTCGAGAATAGAGACTCTGGTCGAAAAGCCGGAGTTTACTTATTTGGCAAACGCAGGCATTTACTTGATTGAGCCGGAAATTATTGATCTGGTGCCTGAAAATACTTTTTTTGACATGACCTCCTTGATTAACAAGGCTATGGATGCGGGATTTAAAGTGGGCGCCTTTCCTGTTTTTGAATATTGGCGCGACATCGGCAGGCACAAGGAGATGAAAATTGCTGACGATGAAATAGTTGGAAAGAAAAATGCGTAACAAAACGCGACAGAAAAAAGACAAAAATAAATCTGAGGTGTAAAAATGTATGGAATGAGAATACCCAACAATACGATGGTTGGCGATTTAACAAACGCCGTAGAAGAAGGCCGAGATGCATATTCACGCCTCCAAATACAAATTGCCAGCGGCAATAAATATTTGAACCGCTCAGATAATCCCATTGAAACAAATGAGGCTGCAAGCATTAACAACAGCAATCTCAGACTTGAACAGTGGGGCAAAAACGTGGTAACTGCGGATAGTTGGGAAAAAGCCACTGACGCAACACTGCAAAATATTCTCGGCTCTCTTCAAAGAGCAAATGAGTTGGTTGTTCAATCCAACGACGGAGCCATGGCCATGGCCAAGTCAAGCATAGCCATGGAAGTCGATTCCATTATTGAATCTTTAACTCAGAGCGCAAATTCTCAATATACCGGACAATATATGTTTGCCGGACAGGGCGGAACTGGCATGACTGGCAATGACCCTTTCCTTGTGACCAGAGACGCCGCCGGGAAAATAACGGCAGTCACATATCAGGGCGGGACAGAAAGAAAAAATGCTCAGATCTCAGACACGGGAACCTCTGAATACGGACTTGTTGGCGAGGGCTCTGCCTCTCCCAGCGCAAAACAGGACATAGGCATTTTTAAGTTTACATCGCTGGAAGATGACGGATCAGGAACTTTTGTCAATCAGGAAGTGCATACATTTGACGAGCTTATCAAATGGCGCGATAAGCTTGAAAGCGGAGACACCACTGACTGGGATCAGACTCTTTCGCGTGTTCAAGGAGGTTTGGAGCAGGTGGTGAACAAGGTTATTGACAATGCCTCAAGTCAACAGAAGTTTCAGAGTTTGGGCAAAAACGTGGCAGCTCTCAGCACTTCACAGATAAATCGCCTGAGCGATCTTGAAGACCTTGACATGACTGCGGCTATCACTGAACTGACCTCCATGCAGTCAAACCTTCAGGCTTCGCTTCAAATGATAACGCGAATGAACGCAATGTCAATCGTCAATTTTATTTGACGCTCTTTCCGTAATTGGAAAATTATTTGCCTCCAAAAAAACGGGAGCTCCTTTAAAAAGGGCTCCCGTTTTTAATTTTATTTTCAGGAACGTATTGAGAGCTCGGGCTCTGCCATCATTCCGCATGGGACAAGTTGGTAAGCGTCCTGCCAGCATGTGCTTCCCGGGACAAACTGGGCAGGGCCTGTCCAGCTCGGCCATTTTTCTGTGAGATGCAAAGGCCCGTGCGAATTGCGGCGACTGCTTGCTATTTCTATGCGAAGTGTGTTCTTCCCGTTCTTTGCAAGGTCGCTTATATTTGCTTCATTGGGCTCCCAGGCTATTGTTCCGGCGCATTTGCCGTTGACATACACTTTTGCGAGCGTGCCGCGGTAAGATGGGATCTTTACAAAAAGCTTTTCATCTTTTTTAAGATCCGCGTTGAAGTCGCAGCAATAAGACACAGACCCCGAATAGAATGGCAGTCCCTGTTTGACCCAGTCGCCAATTTTCAGGCTTGCCGGAGCTTTGATCATGCTTGTGTCCGAGCCCTTTGCTTTTGCTCCGAAGTTTCCGAGCAGATATACTATTTCCAAGCCCGGATGCTTTTCGCTGTAATCGCAGCTCATCTTTATTTCATTTTTTCCAATAAGAAGAAGATTTGGATCAACAGGCAGTTTGCGCAGAGATCTGTCGCACCACCAGCCGCATTCCGCATCGGAGCTGAGTTTTGTCCCATTCACGGATATCTTAAATGTCTCCGGCTTTTCAATCCCCAGAAAAAGGGCTCCTGACGGAATAACATCCACATCAAATGAATAGGCTAGCTCAACTGTTGTCCGCTTTAGATCTTTAGTTTTTTCGCGAGCCCACGGCTGCACCATTCGTCCGCCGCGCCGCATTATTCCGAGCGCGTCGCGCACTGCGTAGTCTGCTTCCAAAACATTTGCTGCCTTTTGCCACTTGCCGTCGGCTACCTTGAAGCGTGGCGTGTCCAGAGCCAGAACATTGTCTTCAGAAAGGATTATGTCCCATTTTTCTTTCTTTATTTTTTTCGATTTAAGCTCTTTTAACGCTTTGCGGGTGGCTGCTTTTTGTCCGGTTTTCTTTTTCGGAACAACAAAGAGGCGACTGCCCAGAGCAGGCAGGCTTGTGCTGATTATCCATTCGCCGTTTGCCTTTTTTGCGTTTGCGCTGAATATCTCGCCGGAGTCGGGATCCAACTCAAGCGGAGCGCCTTCGCATTCGGCGAATCCGCGCACGGCAACTTCAGGGAATTCAGCAGTTCTGTCGCGAACCATTGTTTCGTCCACCTCGTTTGGCTTGACTGGCTTTTTGTGTCCAGTGTTGCACATAAACAAATAGAAGTTCTCTTTGTCTTCGCGAAGCAGATAAAGGGTTTGGGCTATCTCTTTTTTGTCTGGCGCAGTTATCGATATCCGCCGCGCAATAGGCTCAACCGCTTCGGGCATGTCTTTTCCTGACGCGGAAACTCTTGGGCAATTTTCAGCAAATTTCAGAACATCCTCCGAGCGGAGCGCGTCCACGTATTCGGGAATATTTCCGGCAAAGACAACAAGCCCGCCGGCGGCCTGGAATTCTTTCAGAAGCTTCAAGGTGCTTGAGCGCATTGTTATTGACGAGGGAACAAGAACGGCCTTGTAGTCCGCTTTGCCCACGATCAATTTTGGGACATTGCCCTTTTTGATCTTGGCGTGGCGCGACATAAGCTCTTCATCGCCGTAATCAAAATCAATATTGGCTTCAAGCAATGTGTCGCGCATTTTTATGAAAGTCTCGTTGTGGCGGACGCATTCTTCATCAGTGAAACAATTTTTGCCGCCGGTGATGGTCCACATGCTTTCTATTGGATGCATCACCAAAAGGTCGCGGACTTCTTCGCCCTGAGTCATTGCCGCATGGATTCTGGCAAAGTAATCTTCCACTTTTGAATAGGCCTCCCACCAGGAGGACTGATAGAAAATGCTTGCAGGATAATCGCGTTTGGCTTCGCCCTCCATTGTGTACCATGAAAGATGCTGGCAACGCAGGTTTATCCCAAGGGCTACCTGCCAGTCGCCAAGCGCCTTGTGTCCGGAGAACGGGAAGTCCCATCCAGTGCATCCATAAGTTTCGGTCAGGCGCCATTTGCGCCCGAATTGACGCGCAGCTGAGCTGACCTGCTTGGCTGTGTCATAGATGCGCCTGTGTTCGGTGAGCAAGTCCATTCCAGGAGCCTGCATGTGTTCGTAAAAGCGCATGCAATTGCCCACAATTGCCGCTTGCGAGGTGAGAGTGTCTTCGTGAAGCAGATGCCCGGTGTGAAGCATATTGTTATTGTCGCACCATTCGCCGATCTGCCGTCCGAACGCGTCTACAAAAAGATGAGTCACGCAGTCATAATAATGATAACGGGCTTGGGATACTGGCTCATCCTCCTGGCATAAAAAGAGTTCGGGAAGGCGTTCGACAACATCATATCCGTATCTTTCTTTAAAGGCTTCAGGCAGTTTTCCAGTCCATGCTGTCCCTATTTTATTGCCTTCCATGCTGTGGAACAGCGTTTTGAAGTTGGGTTCGTCAGTGAAAATGCCGGGAACTCTTTTTCCGAATTCTTTGCCTATATTTTTGCGGTAAGCTTCGTGAGTGACTTTGATGAACTCATTGACGGCGTCATGATTGAGGGCGTCAAGATAAGCCTGATTGTTGTACCAGCTTTCGCATTTGTCCACCTCTATGTAAAAATGCAGGAGCGTCTCATCTTTATTAAGTTTTAATGGAGCTTTCCCATCAACTTTTTTATAGCTTCCAATTTTGTCTTTTTTCTTTTCCGCAATAAATACCGCAAGCGTGTCGCTTGTTGTTTTAAGGTCTGACGGCTTTTTGATCTGTTCCATAATAAGTCCGCGTCTGCGATATTCTGGATTTTTTGTGACCAGCCCGCCAGCGGCGCCGGAAGGCCAGCGGTCTTCATCATATAGCCATGCTTGCATGTCAAGTTTTTCCGCTTCGTCAATGCAGGCGTCCACGCATTTGAACCATTCTTTTGAAAGATACTCGGTGTCCAGCCCGACGCGTGAGTGCATAAAAAAACCGCCCAGGCCCATGTCGCGCATTACTCTTATTTGTCTGCGAAGCTCTTCCGGGTCGAGCTTTCCGTTCCATGCCCAAAACGGCGCGCCTCTGTACTCGCTCCCTGGATTTGTAAATTCGCCAATCAATTTTTTATCCATCATTCTGACTCCTTTGCTGTTTGCCAGTCAAAAAATTTAATATTTAAAGAACTATATATAAAATAAACCTTTTCGCATAAAAAACCTTGACTATTTTGTCAAAAACAAGCATTATATTGACAAAGAGGTCTACAAGGAGTTTTTTTTTGACTAAAATAATGAAAAACCGTGATTTTTTTGCAAGTTCAAAGCTGGCTTTGCGCATAAAGGTGGAATCTCCGCAAAAGCCCACAAGGGAGCTTCACGGACACGAGTTTTATGAACTTGTAGTGATAACCAAAGGGCGCGGGGTGCACATAACCGAAACAGAGAGCTATCCCATTTCCATTGGAGATGTTTTTCTAATCCGTCCTTATGTGAAACATGGATATGCGGACTGCGATGAGCTGCATCTGATTAATGTCCTGTATGAGCCGCGTTTGCTTAATATCCCGGCAATGGACTTGAAGGACCTTTCGGGATATTACGCTTTTTTTGAGCTCGGGCCTAAGCTGAGGACGCAAAGCCGTTTTGAAGGGAGGCTTAAACTGTCGATAGAAGAGCTTTCGCAAATTCGGAAAATAGTGGGCCTGATCGAAGAAGAGCTTCAAAATGGCGCGCCGGCTTTTGTTTTTTTTGCCACCGCGTATTTTATGCAGCTTCAAGGATGCCTGGCTAGAGCGTACACTGGGCAAAAAACTCAAAGCTCCGAAGAGCTTTTCATGCTTGGAGAACTGTTGGCTTTTATAGAAAACAACTTTCACAAGGCTTTGACTTTGGATGATATGGCACGGAAAGCCGGAATGTCGG
>CAZYVR010000038.1:0-4003 GCA_964651145.1 uncultured Victivallales bacterium
CGAGCCATTGAAAATAGAGATAGCCAAGCACAAAAAAGCAGAGGAGAAATTAGAGGAATATCGAGGCAATCTTGAAATAAAAGTAAAAGAGCTCAGCCTTTTTTTTGATATTTCAAAGCTTTTGCTTGAGCAAGAATTGTCTTTGGATGACATACTCCAGAGAATTGTTCCGAGGATACCCACGGCTTTCAGGCATCATGAAATTGCTTGCGCCTGCCTTTTTTTGAATAGCGGAAAGTCATTTGTTTCGGAGGCGTTTGAAAAATCTGAATGGATGATAGAGTGTGAAGTTATGGCGCATGGAGCGCCGGCCGGCGTTTTGGAGGTTTACTGTTCCGAAGAAAAAAAAGACAAGGATTGCGAATCTCAATTTCTTGAGGCGGAGGAAATGCTGATTGGCGCAGTTGCCAACCAGATAGGAAAATTAATTGAGTATAAAGAAAGAGAAACGGCTTTGGAGGAAGCTAAAAATCAGGCGGAATCCGCCAATAAGGCAAAAAGCGAATTCCTGGCCAACGTGTCACATGAACTGCGAACCCCGATGAATGCAATTATGGGATTCACAGATATAGTCCTCAGTTCTGATCTTTCTGACGCGAACCGGAAAGCGCTAAGCACTGTTGTGACATCAAGCCATTCCCTTATGCAAATAATAAACGATATACTGGACATATCAAAGATTGAAGCTGGCAAATTTGAATTCAATGTATGTGATTTTCCTCTTGAACAAATCATTGGCCTTGTCCTTGGAAACTTTTCTCTTCTTGCGAAAGAGAAGAAGCTTGAATTGAAATGCGATATTTCTTCTGATGTGCCAAAGGCTTTGAATGGAGACGCGGGCAGATTGAGGCAGATCCTGGTAAACCTTGTTGGCAACTCGATAAAATTCACCCAAAAAGGCGGGGTTTATATTAATATTTCTGTCGAGTCGCGGAAAGACGAATCCATTTCCTTGCTGTTTGCCGTAAAGGATACAGGAATAGGCATACCAAAGGAAAAACAGGGCGTGATATTTGACGCGTTTGTCCAAGGTGACAGTTCCACTACCCGCTATTACGGCGGCACTGGACTTGGCTTGGCTATTTGTTCGAGACTCGTAAAAATGATGAGGGGCGAAATATGGCTGGAAAGCGAAGTCGGCAAAGGGAGTTCCTTTTATGTTCTTATCCCTTTCAATATGCCTGTGGCTCAGCTTGACCGCAAAGAAGTTCAGCCCAAATCAAAAAGCGCGCCTCTTGTGCCTGAAGGGCGTAAATTGAATGTGCTTGTTGCTGAGGACAACTTAGCCAATCAGCAGTATTATCAGATGATTTTTGAACAAAATAGCTGCGATTTTGAAATAGCAAAAGACGGCAGGGAAGCTGTGGACATTTTTTCTAAAAAGAATTTCGACGTTCTGCTGATGGATATTCAAATGCCGATAATGAATGGCTATGAAGTTACAAAAGCAATAAGAGAGATGGAAAGGAAGTCAGGAGGGCGCATTCCTATTGTCGGGGTTACCGCTTATGCGATGAAGGAGGACAGGCAGAAATGCCTTGACGTTGGGATGGATGATTATTTGTCCAAGCCCGTGAACGAAGAAATCCTTCTTGAAACCATAAAAAAATGCATGGAAAATGTTAGGGGCAAGCAAGCGGAAGTGAGTTGATCTTTCCAGGTCGATGAGTGTGCTGCAATTCCATTTTTTTCAATTCTTTGCGACAACAATTCTGAATTGCTCTTGATACGCGCCTCTTGTCAAATATATTAACCGTTTTGCGAATTCTATCATATTAACTGAGGGCAATTATGAATATACTTAAAGCATTTAAGGCATTTTGGAGCGCGCTTACGGAGCAGGACGCGCCCGAGGCAAAACAGGCGCAGGAAATACAGGCTCCGGAAAAGCCGGAGCGCAAAGAAAAGGTTGACACTGCAAAAGCATTTGAGGATGGAGCTGTTTTTGCTCTTGTCCTTTTTCAGCGCGAGGGAAGGCTTGTCGATTTCTTAAAAGAAAACATTGATTCCTACGACGACAGCCAGATCGGCGCGGCTGTCA
The DNA here is from genome assembly GCA_964651145.1 of uncultured Victivallales bacterium. Lineage (GTDB taxonomy): Bacteria > Verrucomicrobiota > Lentisphaeria > Victivallales > GWF2-45-14 > CAZYVR01. The sequence goes on from CAZYVR010000038.1 coordinate 2,042, forward strand.
GGCAGATTCATTCATCATGCTCCAAAGTTCTTGATGAGTATTTTGGCGTCAAGCAGATAATGGACGCGGTCGAGGGCGAAAGCGTGACAGCCCCCGAACCGTTCGACCCTTCGGAAATAAAGCTTGCCGGCAACGCGCCTTCAGCTCCTCCGTACAAAGGGGCGCTTCAGCACAAAGGGTGGACTGCCGCAAAAATAAATTTGCCGTCGCGCAGCGGAGGAATCAACACGAAAGTGGTGTGCCCCGCTGAAATAAGCTTCTAATGTGGTTTTGCGTTTTGATATATAAAAAATTGCAGGACAATAACTGATTTTCAGAACACACTTCTGTACAAATACTTTTGACTTGAGAGAGATCATTTATGAAATATTTAATTGGCATAGACCTTGGAACAACCAACACTGTTGTTTATTATTTGAACGCGTCCCGGGAAGATTCGGAGCCAAAACTCTTTATGATTCCACAGGTGACGGAGCAGGGCGAAATCGAAGAAAAGCCGGTTTTGCCGTCTTTTGTCTTCCTGCCGGATGAAAATGACGTCCAGGAAAAGGCTCTGGCCTTGCCATGGAATGAAAAAATTGACTATTGCGTTGGCGAACTGGCAAAGAAAAATGCGCCGAGCCTTCCTTTAAAAGTTATAGCATCGACAAAATCATGGCTTTGTTCTGAAAATATTGACAGGACAGCCGCCGTGCTTCCGTGGAACAGGAATAATCCCGAAAAGCAGCTTTCTCCAGTGGAAGCTTCCAAAAGAATTTTGGAACACGTCAAAAATGCATGGAACCACAAAATAGCCAAAGGCAATGAAGACGAAAAGTTTGAAAACCAGAATGTGACGCTTACCGTTCCCGCCTCATTTGACGCTGTAGCCCGGGAGCTTACAATAAAGGCGGCGGAAGAGGCTGGCTTGAGCGTTGTGCTGCTGGAAGAGCCGCTTGCCGCATTTTATGCCTGGCTGAATGAATCCGGCGAGGGATGGCGCAAAGAGATAAAGCCGGAAGATGTTATTCTTGTCTGCGACATTGGCGGTGGAACGTCCGACTACAGTCTTGTCAAGGTTGTGGATGACTGCGGAAATTTGTCTTTCGAGAGGATAGCCGTGGGCCGGCACATACTTCTTGGCGGCGACAATATGGACTTGACCCTGGCGTACACAGTGGCCGCAAAACTTCAGGCCGAAAAGAATATAAAACTGGACAGCTATCAGATTGCCGGTCTTACACATGCGTGCCGTCAGGCTAAGGAGACGCTGATGAACAATCTGGACGCGCCTTCGCAAAAGCTCACTGTGCTCGGACGCGGAAGCAGCGTTATCGGCGGAGCTGTCACCGCCGAACTTGCGCGCGAAGAAATGGCAAATGTTTTGATAGACGGATTTTTTCCGTCGTGCTCGCTTGAAGACAAACCGGCAGAGGCAAGAAAAGCTGGCCTTCGCTCTTTTGGCTTGAGCTATGAATCCGATCCGGCTGTAACTAAACACCTCGCGGAATTTCTTTCGCTGCATTGCGCGGGAAATGAAATATTCCCGTCCTGCGTTCTTTTCAACGGCGGCGTCACAAAATCCGCAGCCATTCGCGAACGAATAATTAAAACCTTGAAAAGCTGGCAGCCGGAAGGCTCCGAAGAGCTCAAAGTCATAAGCGGAACGGATCCCGACCAGGCTGTGGCCAGAGGCGGATGCTATTACGCCAACGTGAAAGAAGGCAAAGGAATCAGAATAAAAGCCGGAAGCTCCCATGCTTACTACATAGGAGTTGAGTCTTCAATGCCAGCAGTGCCAGGCTTTGAGCCGCCATTGCAGGGGCTTTGCTTTGCTCCGTTCGGAATGGAGGAAGGCGCCGACAGCGACATTCCTTACACGGGCTTGGGGCTGATCGTCGGCGAAACCACAGAATTCAGAGTTTTCGCGTCCACTTCAAGAAAGGACGATGGCTTCGGCGATATAGTTGACGCCCCGGAAAG
>CAZYVR010000038.1:4013-24580 GCA_964651145.1 uncultured Victivallales bacterium
ATAGAAGAGCTTCCAGCATTGTCAGCTTCATTGCCGGCAAAGGAAGGCGTTCCTCCGGGAAGTCTTATTCCAGTCATGCTGCGTTCTGTTTTGACAGAAACAGGCACTTTGCAGATTTGGTGCGTAAGCGAAGACCGCAAATCCGAATGGAAGCTGGAATTTGAGCTAAGAAGCGAAGAACAATAAATAAAGAGTAATTTCAATGCGCAGTTCGCGTTTTATAATAGGCATCGACCTTGGCACAACAAATATAGTTGTTTCATACATCGACACGGAAAAAAACAAAGACAAAATAAGAATTTTTAAAGTCCCGCAACTTGTTGCCTTGGGCGAGCTGGGGGAAAGAGAGCTTTTTCCGGCGGCTCTTTTTATGCCCGAACTTGCGCAAACGGCAAAAGGCGTTCTTGCCTTGCCGTGGAATGACCATCCTGATTTTGCAGCAGGCGTTTATGCAAAAAAAGAAGGGCCCGCCGCGCCGTCGCGTTTTATCTGTTCCGTCAAGTCATGGCTATGTCATGCGGGAGTAAACAGGCGCGAAAAGATTTTGCCCTGGGGGATGAGCAACGCTGACGCTAAAAAATCTCCTGTTGAGGCCACCCGCATATTTTTGGAGCATATTAGAAATGCATGGGACAATAAATTTGGGAAAGAAAAAGACGCGTCCGGATCTCCGTGCGTTTTTTCCGGGCAACAGACAATTCTTACTGTGCCTGCCAGCTTTGACGAGATGGCGCGGGAGCTTACGCTGGAAGCGGCAAAGGAAGCAGGATTTGCAAATATAACTCTTTTGGAAGAGCCGCTGGCTGCGTTTTACGCATGGATTTTTCAGAACCGGGAGGATTGGGAAGAAAAAATTGCGCCGGGTGAAAAAGCGCTGGTTATTGATGTTGGCGGCGGCACCACAGATTTTTCAATTATTGAACGGAGCAAAAAAGGCGGCCTGAATCGCGCAGTGGCCGGAGAGCATTTGCTTTTGGGCGGCGAGAATATTGACAATGCCATAGCGCGTGAAATTGAAAAAGAATGGAACGCTCACCTTTCCCCCGAAGAATGGTCGGAGCTCTGCCAGAGAGCAAGAGAGGCAAAAGAGGCAATCCTTTCTTCCGATATTGAGAAAGCAGATATCGTGCTTCTTTCTAAAGGAAGCTCTGTTATAGGCGGCTCAAGGAAAAGCTCCATTCAAAGGAGGCAGCTTATTGATATGCTGCGTGAAGGTTTTTTCCCGAAGGTGGAGCCTGATTCTTCTTCTCCGCGCAAAAGAAGCGGGATTCAGACAATGGGATTGCCGTATGCGCCTGAGTCGGCGTTGACAAAATATCTTCTTGATTTTTTGAAGCACGCCGCGAAAGCGTCCGAGAGCAAAGAGGAAATTCTTTTTCCCGACAAAATCCTTTTCAACGGCGGCGCGATGATTCCCCGGATTGTCAGAAAATACATAATGAACAATCTTCAAAGCTGGTTTCCTGAAAATAAAAAGCCGTCAATATTGAGAGCGGTCGACTTGAACCTGGCTGTTTCATGCGGCGCCGCATATCACGGGCTTGCGCGTCGAGGGCAGGGCGTTAAAGTGACAAGCGGAGCATCGCGCTCGTACTATATCCAGGCGCAGGAGCAAGGCGAATCCCCCAGATTTATTTGCGTAATGCCGCGCGGAACCGATGAAGAGGAAATAATTGAAACTCCGCTGAAATTTCATCTGGAAACAAATCAGTCAGTGTCGTTTCCTCTTTTCAGCAGCGCAACCAGGACAAAGGACAAGCCGGGAACTGTGTTGCATGATGCGGAAGAACTTGCGTCTGTGTCAACTTTGATAAGCGTGTTGAAAATGGGAAACGCAAAAAAGAGAGCTGTTGAATCCGAGATCTTTGCTGAATTGACCGCCACAGGCATTTTGAAAGTATGGCTTCAGTCCCTGGAAACCAGCCACAAATGGCCGTTGAGCTTCGATATAAGGCAGATTGCCGACGATGCCTGCCAGGAATTTGACGAGAGCTCCAAAATCGTTGTGGACTCAGAGAAGATCGATAGTGCGCGAATGGCAATAACAAAAGCTTTTGCTTCTATGACGCGGCTGCCGTCAATTATGAAGACATTGGAAACAGAGCTTGATGCAAGAAGAAAAGAGTGGCCCTTGGCTCTGCTTAGAACTCTTGCCGACTGTCTGCTTGAAATGCCGTATAAATCTTTGAAAACGGCGGACGCGGAAGCCCGATGGCTGAACCTGTGCGGATTTTGTCTGCGTCCCGGCTTTGGAGATCCAGCCGATGAACTGAGAATAAAAGAAGCGTGGAAAATATGGACCAACGGGCCAAACCATCCTAATAATCCGAATGCTGTTTCAGAGTGGTGGATTTTCTGGCGAAGACTGGCTACTGGACTCGGAAGCGGGCATCAACGAGCCATCTATGAAAATTTGAACAAAATAATCTGCCATAAAGGCGAGTATTCCATTAAAGTCAAAAATGGACATCAGGCAAAAATGGAAATGTGGCGATGCATGGGGTCTTTGGAAAGGCTCAATCCGGAAATCAAGATCTCATTGGGAAACATTCTTCTTGGCAGAGGGCAAAAACTGGAGGCGCACGAATACTGGGCGCTGGCAAGGCTGGGCGCCAGAAGGCTGTTCAGAGCGTCAAGTGAAAATGCCATTCCTTCGGAAGACGCGGCTAAATGGCTGAATCAAATAATGAAGCTGAAGCCCGTTGAGCAAAATGCCGCCGAAGCGCGTCTTTTCGCGCTTTCAAGAATGGCCGCCAAGAGCGGAGACAGGCATTTGGATGTTTCGCCAGCCATAATAACGACAGTCAAGCAGGAACTGGAAGAGCGCAAAGCAAAGCCAGCCTGGATTTCGCATCTGGAAAAACAAGAAGCGGAAAAAGCGGATGAGCAGGCAAGGATTCTTGGCGACTCCCTGCCGTTGGGATTGAAAATAATTGCTTGACAATTTCCCCCTTGGGAGCATCGCTTTGCCGCTCAACTAGGAAACGCACTGCCGTTTTGAGCTTGCAAAAAGAACTTTGAATGCTAAATTAATAGTTTGCCCATTTTGGGAGAAACAGTTTAATAATCATAATTGCAGGAATATAAAAAGTGAAGTCGGTAGTGTTAAAACAGTTCGTTAGAAAACCGAGGACTACCGGGGCCGTTTTGCCTAGTTCTTCGCTTTTATGCAAGGCAATTGTCTCAGAAATCAACATTGAATCAGCTTCATCGGTTGCTGAGCTTGGGCCCGGCACCGGTGTGGTGACTTCATGCATTCTTGAAAGAATATCGTCTAAAACTCCATTTTTCGCAGTGGAGTTGAACCCGGACATGCTTACGGTTTTTAAGGAAAAATATCCGGAAGTGAAAGTATATAATGACAGCGCCGCAAACTTGCCGCTTTTTTTGAAAGACCAGAACCTTGATTCTTTGGACGCTATTATTTCAGGCTTGCCATGGGCGTCATTTCCATGCAAAGTGCAGGAAAGCATTTTGGACGCCATTATAGAATGTCTTTCGCCGGATGGCGTCTTTACAACTTTTGCCTATTTGCAGGGCATGCTTCTGCCTGCCGGCAAAAAGTTCAAACAACGCTTGATCAGGCACTTTTCAAGGGTTGAAAAATCTCAGGTAATATGGCGCAATATTCCGCCCGCATTTGTGTATCGTTGCTGGAAATAATGCCAGCCGCTTATCAGGATTTGAGCTCTTGTTTCACGCTTTCCAGAAGAATATTTTCTGCTTCTTGAATGTTGGAAGCCTTTATTATGGCGCCTGCCGCAAGCTCATGTCCGCCGCCGTTGAATTTTCTTGCTATTTTGCCAACAGAGCAGTCAGGGCATTTTGAGCGCAATGATATTTTGAAGTCTTTGTCTTTTTTGTAGATGACTGCGGCTATTTCCACTGTGTCAATCATTCTTGCTATTTCAATAAGACCCTCTGTGTCTTTCATTTCCACATTATAGCTGGCGAGGAGCGAGTCGTCCAGATAAAACCATGCGTAACGCCCGTCGCATGCCGTTTTTAAATGGTTAAGCGTGATGTCCGCTGTCAATCTCAGATACGCCTCTTGCTTTGAAAAAAACATATATTTTATTATTTTATGATGGTCGGCTTTGAGTTCGAGCAATTCAGCGGATGCGTTCATTGCCTCCGGTGAGGCATTGTCGAATTTGTAGCACCCTGTGTCCATTATTATTCCCAGTAACAATAAAGTTGCTGTTTCTGGAGATATTTTCCAGGAAGGGATTTTTTTTGCCAGAAAGAAGATTATTTCAGCGGTAGCCGCGCTGTTTGGGTTCACTAGGTTTTTTGTTCCGAAAAGCTTGTTGTCGGGATGATGGTCTATATTTATCAAGGGTATTTTCAGGCTGTCAATTGTCAAGTCGGGTCCGAGATCTGCCCTTTCTGGAATTGAAACATCCACGCACAGGCATAAGGAATAAGCCTGAAGATCTTCTTCTGTAATGGATGTTTTGAATTCGCGCGGCGCCAAATCCATATAATTGCAGGGCAGAGGGGCTGACAAAAGCGCATCGGCTTTTTTGCCATTTTCCCTGAGCAAGTTGGCAAGCGCAAATATTGACCCGATGGCGTCGCCGTCCGGATTTGCATGAGTAATAACAAGAAAATTGTCGCCTTCGGAAATAAGCTGCGCTATGTCGGCCAGATCAGCTTTCATTGGAGTGATCTTCGTCGAGGTTATTTATGATTTGCAGGATATTGTCGCCTTCTTCCAGCTTGGAGTCCAGCTCAAAATGCAATACAGGCGTATATTTCAAGGTCAGATCTTTGCCCATGCTTTTTTGTATGTCCTTGCGGTTTTTGCGAAGGAAGTTCAAGGCTTCTTTTTTTGTCTCTTTGCCGCCGCCAAACACGCTGACTCCAATATGGGCGCTTCTGAGATCGCATGAAACTCGCACGCCGGTGACAGAAAGAAGGCATGCCCCATCGCGGAAACTTTTTCTTTCTATAAGATCGGCTATTTCCCGTTTGAGAATTTCATTTACTCGGGTCAGTCTGTCTGGAGCAGGCATTTATTTCCGCCTTGCTTAAAGGGTTGCTTTATGGAGTTCAATGTCATAGAATTCTATAATGTCGCCTTCAACGAAATCCATGAAGTTGTCCAAGCGAATTCCGCATTCAAGCCCCTGCCTGACTTCTTTGACATTGTCCTGGAAGCGGCGGAGAGATGAAACCTCGCCGTTATAGATCAGCTCTTTGTTTCTGTGCACTCTGGCTTTTGTGCCTATTTTGACCGCGCCTTTTTCCACCATGCAGCCGCATACATTAGGCCCTTTGGACACCGAGAATATTTGCAGTATTTTTGCAGATCCAAGACTTTTTTCGCGTTTATCCGGGGCAAGCATTCCTGTGAGGGATTCAGTTATATCCTGCAGCAACTCATAGATAATGCTGTAGAGTCTTATTTGAACTTTTTGTTTGGCAGCCAATGCATTGACTCCAGGGTTGACCCTGGTATGGAAGCCGACAAGAATTGAGCCTGAGGCCGACGCCAACATCACGTCATTTTCTGTGATTGCTCCTACAGCGTTAAGAACTATATTGACTTGTATTTTTTCAGAAGGGAGTTTCTTCAGAGAATCTGCAATAGCTTCTCCAGAACCTTTCACGTCTGATTTTATTATTATATTAAGGTCGTTGCGCTTGTCGTCGTCTATTTGGGCAAAAAGATCTTCGAGGCTGGTTGCCGAATTTATTTGCAATTCTTCTTGACGGGAATCGCTTTCGTATCGTTCCGCGATAGAACGCGCTTCTTTTTCGCTTTTGCAACTCTTTATTATCGCGCCAGCTTCAGGAACGCCGGACAGTCCAACCAATTTTACCGGCATGCTTGGCCCGGCTTTTATGACTCTTTTGCCGTGCGCGTCAACCATTGTTTTGACTTTCCCGTAGTGTTTTCCGCAAAGGATGAAATCTCCAATTTTCAGGGTGCCGCTTTTTACTATTACATTGGCTGTGGAGCCCAGCCCCTGTTCCAGTTGCGCTTCCAGAACAACAGCGGTGGCCAGTTTGTTCGGGTTGGCTTTTAGCTCAAGCATTTCAGATTCAAGAATTATGCGTTCAAGCAATTCGTTTATGCCATCGCCAGTTTTTGCCGAGACCTTTATTGTGCCGACTTCGCCACCCCAATCTTCACTCATTAGGCTGTTTTCCTGCATTTGCCGAATCACTTTGTCGATGTCGGCATTGGCCAAGTCTGTTTTATTTACTGCCACGATTATAGGCACGTCTGCTGCTCTTGCATGTTTTAAGGCTTCGAGTGTCTGAGGCATAAATCCGTCGTCGGCGGCCACGACCAGTATTGCGATGTCGGTCACATTTGCTCCGCGCTCCCTCATCTGTGTAAAAGCTTCATGGCCAGGAGTATCTACAAACGTTATTTGTTTCCCGTTGATCTCCACCACTGACGCGCCTATATGTTGCGTTATTCCACCAGCTTCGCCATCTGTCACGCTAGTTTTCCTGATGCAGTCCTGAAGGGATGTTTTCCCATGGTCGACATGCCCAAGGAAAGTCACGACAGGGGGCCTGTCCTTCAGGTCTTCGGGATTGTCTTGAAGTTCTTCTTCTAATATTTCTTCTTCTTGATTCTTTTTATGCTCTTCTTTTTCCCTGCGGTCAAGAATTAAATCAACGTTATAGCTTTCAGCTAGTTTTATGGCCGCGTCTGTTTCGATGGATTGGTTTATGCTTGCCAGTATGTTCATCGACATAAGTTTGCTTACTACTTCATGGGCTTTTTTGTCGAGAGCTTCGGCCAACGCTTTTACCACGATAGGAGTCTTCATGTGGATTTCTTCGCGATTGCCTGCTTCCGCTGTTTCGTCTGGCGAAACTTCGTCATTGGCTGCTGTTTTCCCTTTGAACATTTCATCGAAATGCGTCTCTACCAACTCAAGCATGCCAGCTGGAACTACGCTTGATGCGCTAGTGGCCTTGATGCCTTTGCTTTTAAGCGCTTTAATAATTTTTTCGATCGGCACTGCGTATTTTTCCGCAAGATTTTTTACCTTGACTTTTTTCACTTTATCTATTCCCGCCAGCTGAGTCGTATATTAACTTAACTGTTAATTTAATTATTTAATTATTTATTTATTTAGAGCTTCCAGGGAAGCCGATAGCTTTTGCATGTCTTCTTCCGTTAAACTTTCAATAGCCGCAAGTTCAGCATTGTCGACTTCTTTTAAGCCTTCCACTGATACATAACCATTGTTTACAAGTTTTTCAACTATTGCTTCTTCAAGATTGAGCGTCTCGGACAGATTTGCAATAACTTTTTCTAATTTTTCTTTAAAAGATTCCTCTTTTTCCTCTTCTTCAACTATAATATTGAAATTCCAGCCCAGCAATTTAGAGGAGAGCCTCACATTCTGAGCGCGTTTTCCGAATGCCAGACGCGATTGGTCGGCGGTGACATATACATTTAAGGATTTCTCGCTTTCAATCAAGTCAATGCCTTTAGGCTTGGCTGGCTGGAGAGCGTTTGTCGCATAAGTTTTTATATCGTCATCGTAACGGATAATGTCGACTCTTTCGCCGCTGAGTTCTCCGGTTATGTTTTTAACTCTCATTCCGCGCATGCCGACGCAGGCTCCGATTGGATCTACGCGGGGATCGTTGCTTTTTACCGATATTTTAGTTCTTCCGCCTGCTTCGCGAACCAGGCCTTTTATCTCAACTACTCCATCGTGAATTTCGCTTACTTCACGTTCAAAAAGGCGTTTCACAAAATCAGGATGCGAGCGGGAGAGGATAAGGCTGGGGCCTGTCCCGGATGTGTCGACACCCAGCAAGAGCGCACTGATTCTGTCGCCTTGCATATATTGTTCGCCGGGGATTTTTTCCCGCGCGCTGAGCACGCCTTCCGCTTTCTGGAAGTCAACTATTATGTTGCCTGATTCAAAGCGGCGCACCACGCCGTTCACAATTTCGTCTACTTTGTCTTGAAACTCTTCCTTTACCAATGTTTTCTCGGCTTTTCGCAATTGTTGCATTATGGCTTGTTTCGCTGTCTGGGCCGCTATTCTGCCGAAATTGCGCGGCGTCACTTCCCAATTGACTATGTCGCCAAGTTTTGCGTCTGGAATTTTTTCTTTTGCGCGCTCAATAAGCAATTGGTCGGAATCCGGGTCGCTTTCCACAACTTTTAGTTTTGCCCAGGCTTGAATGTCGCCAGTGTTTCTGTCTACTTTTACTTCCAGGTCTTTGGCTGGGTGAATGCTTTTTCGAGAAGCCGAAAGCAATGCTTGTTCAACAGCTTCAACCAACATTTCACGGCTGATTCCGCGTTCTTGCTCTATATGTTCTAATATTGCCATTAATTCGTTGTTCATAATTTTGCTTTCGCTCCCTCTGTTCATTCCCATTTTTCAACTGCGCATGGCATAAAAAAAGCGGGCTAAAAACAACCCACTTAAAAACGTTCCGGTTATACGAGATTATTAATTCAAATTATAATATAAACATGAATTGCAATTTTTCAAGGAAAATTTCGCCGCCATATTTGGAGAAAGCAGCAAAGCTATGAAAAAATCTCTGCGACTGTCATTGAATTATAGCATTGGCTCAATGCTTTTAGCAAACTGGATGCTTTATGTCTTGTGTTTTCTTTGATTTTTTGGCCGTTGCAGTTTTCTTTTTCTCTTTCTTTTTGGGCCCGGTTGTCGCGGCTTCGAGTTTTTCGATGCATGAGTTTATATTTTCAATTAGCATTTCGGCCATGTCGCGGCTAAAATTTTCTTTTACCACCATTCTCAGCACTGCCACGTTCTGAGCGTTTGCGGGCAGGGTGTATGCCGGGACAATCCAGCCGTACCCGCGGAGGGCTTCGGACAATTGGAATACATCGAACTTGCTTTTCTTTTTGGTTCGCACGGTGGCCACTGGCAGGTATTTTGTGTCGGTAAGCAGCTCGAATTTATCTGTTTCGATGAGTTTTTCCTCAATATAGTTTGCGACCGACATGATATTGTTCATTATTCTCGAATAACCTTCCATGCCTAGGCGGATAAAGTTATAGTATTGCAGGAGCACTATGGAGCTGGCTTTTGAGAAATTAAGGCTGTAGTTGGCCATGTTGCCGCCAAGATAATTTATGTTGAACACCAGTTCTTCGGGAATTACGCTTTTGTCTCTGAATAAGACAGATCCCATTCCGGGGTAGACCAGTCCGAATTTATGATTGGACACGTTTATCGACTTTACCTGTTCCAGCCTGAAATCCCATTTCAGTTCCGGGAAGACAAATGGCGCAATGAAGCCGCCGCTTGCGCCGTCAACATGCATTGGGATATCCCAGCCTTTTTTCTTTTTGAGTTTTACCAGATAGTTGTTGATTCCGGCTATGTCGTCAACCTGGCCAGTGAAGGTGGTGCCGAGAACTGCTCCGACTGCGATTGTGTTTTCATCCACGTATTTTGCAACATCGTCCGCATTTATGGTGTACTTGTTGTCTTCCATCGGGATAATGCGCATTTCAACGTCGAAATAGAGGGCGAATTTTTCCCAGCATGAATGCACGTCTGCGCCAAAGACTATGTTTGGGTTGGATATATCCTTTTTTTGTTTTTTGCGTTCGTTCCGCCATGACCATTTGTGCGCCAGCAGCCCGAGCATAATTGCTTCCGAAGAGCCTATGGTTGATGTTCCGACACACTCGCATTCTTTTGGAGCGTTAAACAGCGTGGCCATCATGCTTATTACGCGTTCATGAATTATTTGCGTTTGAGGATATTCGTCCTGGTCTATAAAATTTTTGTTTAGTGATTCAAGCATTATTTGTTTGGCTTCGGGCTCCATCCATGTGGTCACGAAGGACGCGAGGTTAAGGGCTGGGTTGCCGTCAAGGTTCATTTCATCGTGAATTATTTGATATGCGGCGCGAGGCTCCATTGAATTTTCAGGCATGGAGAATTTTGGCACGCCTTCCGACATCCATCTTTCTCCATAGGTATTTGTGTCCAAGTCGGTTAATGCATCAGCTTTGTCGAATTTTCTTTTGAACATTCTTGCTTCTCCTGTTATTTATTTGTCATTCCGCGTGTGTCAGTTTTGCTTCTAATATTTTCATTTTGTTTCGCGCTGCTTCTGAGCGCGAAAGTTCAAAGCGGTCAAGCACATGCTCCTGAAGCCATTCCATATAAAGGAAAATCCCCGGTGTGACAAAAAGAGTTATGACTTGCGCAAATATAAGGCCTCCTACAACGACCAGTCCCAGAGGGCGCCTGGACGCTCCATCTGCTCCGATTCCTATGGCTATCGGCATGGCTCCCATGATGGCGGCAAGCCCTGTCATCAGGATGGGCCTGAATCTGACAAGGCAGGCTTCGTAAATTGCGTCGGAGCTGTTTTTGCCTTTTTCAGCCATTATCTGGTTGGCAAAGTCCACCATCATTATTCCATTTTTGGCGACTATTCCCAAAAGCATAAACATGCCGACATCCGCATAGAGTGACAATTCTGAGTTGAATGCCAACAGCGTCAACAGGCCGCCAAAAGCGGCGACCGGCAAGGTTGTAAGGACGGTGAAAGGATGTATGTAGCTTTCATAAAGTATTCCTAGAATGACGTACATCAGAAATATGGCAATGGCTATGAGGTATGGCATAGAGGAAATGGCCTCTTGAAACTCTTGCGCTTCGCCTTCGAATGCGCCGTTGATTCCGGCTGGAAACATTTCTGAAGAAATTTTATTGATTGCGTCAGTCACATCCCCCAGAGGCGTTCCAGGGACAAGGTTGAAAGATATTGTGGCGCAGTTCATTTGCTGTGAATGAGGCACGTTTTGCGGGCCTGTTGTTTTTTTCAGGTTGACAAGATTTTTTAATGGGACCTTTTCTCCTGACAGAGAAGACCTTAGCCATATTCTTGAAAGGTCGATAGGCCTTTTTCGGTCTTTGTTTTCCAGTTCGAGCACCACGTAATATTGGTCTATGTCGGTAATGTATTGGGTGCATTTCCCCTGCGCAAAGGCCAGGCTCAAGGCGTATTCAATGTCATAGGCGGAAATGCCGTAGGTGGATGCGCGGTCTCGCAGTATTTCTGCTCTCAGTTCGGGCATGTCCAGTTTTACCGTGTTTTGAAGCCCTGTCACGCCAGGTATTCTGCTCATGCGTTTTTCTATGTCAATCCCGCACTTATAGACGCTTTCCCGGTCGCTTCCAGTTATAGTATATGAATATTTAGCCCCTTGCGCTGTGTTCTCTCCTCCTGTGGATATCTGAAGCACCGGGTTGGGCTGCACAAAGACAAATCCCAGCGGAAAGGTGGTTTCGTAAAACTTTTTGCGCAAGTTCTGCGTGACTTCTTCTATGGGGTTTCTTTCTTTTTGGGGCTTAAGCATTATGACCACCACGCCAGTTGTCTGGTCTGCCCCCTGCTGCAATCCTGTGACAGTCAGAAAGTGATCGACATTAGGGTCGTCTTTCAGTATTTTGTCTGTTTCTTCCTGAAACTTTCTCATTTGCTCGGTTGATGTGCCAAGCGGCACAAGCAATCCTCCTATTATTACGCCGCTGTCGCCAACCGGCAGAAAGCTTTTGGGGACAGCAAAAAGCAATACGCAGGAGCCAACAAGGCATCCAAGCCAGACAATCAGCGACAGAGCCTTGTGCTTTAGAACAAATTTAAGCATTGTCCCGTATTTGACAATTATGCTGTTTATCAGTTTGTCCGCAAAGCGTTGCAGGATTGTTTTTTTCGATTTATCGGAGGCCGGCTTCAGCATTCGGGCGCACATCATGGGTGTCACGGTAAGCGAGATCAGGCCCGAGCAGACCACCGCCGCGATGACAGTGAGGGCAAATTCTCTGAATGTCCTTCCCACTATTCCGCCCATAAAGACAAGAGGTATGAACACGGTGACAAGCGCCAAAGTCATGGACATAACAGTTCCGGCAATTTCTTTTGCGCTTTCAGTTGCCGCTTCGAATGGCTTCTTCCCCGTTTCAATAAGCCTGACGGTGTTTTCAAGCACAACAATGGCGTCGTCAACCACAAAGCCTACAGCAAGCGTGAGCGCCATAAGCGAGAGGTTGTCAAGGCTGAAGCCGCACATGAACATGACTATGAATGTAGATACTATTGACAATGGCAGAGTGACTGCTGGTATTACAGTGTCCGATATGCGCCCCAGGAAAAGGAATATTACAAGGACCACCAGAACAAATGCCAGGAGCAGGGTGAATTTGACATCATTGATGGAATCGATAATAGTGACAGACCTGTCGTACAATATCTCAGTTTGCACGGAGCCTGGGATTGAGGGCTTCAGGTCTTCAAGGAGTTTTTTGATTTTGCCCACTACTTCAACGGTGTTGGAGCCGGAGCGCCGGAGCACTGCAAGAGTTGTCGAGCCTTTTGCAAATTTTTTGGAAGCGATGCTGTAATACACTGTATTTATGTCATTGTTCTGCAATTCTTTGTAGGCTTTGCCCACGTCCCTGATCCTGACCGGAGCGTTGTTTTTGTACTTGATTATAAGCTGGTCGTAGTCCTCGGCCTCCGTCAATTCTCCTTGAGGCTGAATTGAGAAAGTGGCGTATTTTCCATTAAGGCTGCCGCCCGGAACTGTGACTGTTCCCGTTTGGAGTGTTGAGGCCACTTCGTTAAGGCTGATGTCAAAAGCGGCAAGTTTGTCAGGATTGACGCGGACTCTTATCGCGGTTTGAGCCCCCCATATTTCGACTTGGGAGACGCCTTCAATCATGCTTATTTTTTGTCCGATTGTTTTGTTTGCCACATCGTAAACCTGGCCGGGAGTCATGACTTCTGATTTTACAAGTATATAAATAACGGGTTTGTCTGATGGGTTGTTTTTTGTGTATTGAGGCGGTTGAGGCAGGTCTTTCGGGAGGGTGCTTGCCGCGCGGGATATGGCAGCCTGGACATCGGGCGCCGCAAGGTCCACGCTTGTGTTTAAGTCGAAAGTCAGTGTTATTTGAGTTTGGCCTTCTGTGTTTGTTGAGATTATTGAGCTCAGGCCTGGGATCTGCATGCATTGGTTTTCAAGTGGAGAAGCCACATCGGCAGCCATCGTGGCTGGGCTTGCTCCCGGCCATATGGCTGTCAGAGTTATAACTGGAGAGGCAACTTCAGGAAGGTCGCTTATTGGAAGTTTAAAGTAAGTCGCGACACCGAACAGAAGAATGCCAATGGCGATAAGCACGGTCATTACAGGTTTTTTTATGAAGATTGCAGAAAAATTCATGGTTTTTTAGTCGGAGCCTTTGTCTTGGTTTTAGCTTTTGTCTTTGGCTTGATTTCTGTTTTGGCTGTGTCAAAAATAAATTGGGATATTGTTTTGGCATCCAGTTTGTCTTCGTTGTCCTTGTTTTCGGAGCTTGAGTCAAGGCTGGCTTTCGAGGTTCCTATAATTTTAACAGGCACGCCTGAATCCAGAGCCATTTGACCTGCTGTCACAACGTTGTCGCCGGGTTTTACGTCGCCTTTTATCACAACTGTATAATCCCCCTCTGTCAGCCATGTTTTTATTTCCTTTAAATGCGCCTTGTTGTCCTGGCCTACGGTAAAAAGGTAAGAGCCGGTTTTGCCTATTTTTATAGCTTGAGTGGGGGCGAGAAGAGCGTCCTTTAGCTTGCAGAGCACAAGGCGGATTTTGACAAATTGGCCTGCCCATAGTTTGTTTTGTTTGTTTGGCATAATTGCGCGCAGGAGAATAGTTCCTGTGTTGTTGCTTACCGAGTTGTTGAGGAATTCTAATTTTCCGCTGTAGGTCTGATGGTCCACACTTATTTCATCTGTTGTCGCAATCACCTGCAAAATTCCTCTGTCCTTTGAGTATCTGACTGCCTGAAGGTATCTTTCGGAAATGGAAAAGTCCACATAAAGCAGGTCTGTGGTTCTGACATTTACCAGTGTCGGGCCGGTGTTGGCGGGGACAATATTGCCCGGGTCCACTTGCCTTACTCCAGTGACTCCGTCAATCGGGGACAGGATGTCGCAGTATCCCAGATTTATTTTTGCTGACGCCACCATAGCCTTGTCAGTTTCAACCTGCGCCGCGACATAGTCCATGTCCGTGACAAGCTTGGCGTAATTCTGTACGGATATGGCTTTCTTTTTGTAAAGAATTTTGTCACTTTGAACGATGTATTTTTTCAGCTTCAGATTTTGCTGGTCTTCCAGCAGTTCAGCTTCCGCTTTAGCAAGTTCGGCCTGATATGGTTTCTTGTCTATAGTGAAAAGAATCTGGCCCTTCTTGACAATTTGTCCCTGAGTGAAATTCGCTTCTATTATTTTGCCGGTTACTTGCGCTTTTATATCCACGCTGTATTCGCCGCGCAAATACCCGAACGCATTAATGTATACAGGCACATCGGCTGTTATTGCTTTGCCTGTTTTGACATTACGGGGCGGCATTTCTATTTTGGTTTCTTTCCGGCATCCATAGATAAATGCAAGGAAGGCTGCGCACAGCAGGAAATTTACACTTTTTTTCATGAAATAAAGCTCCGTTTTTATTGTCCTATATTCTTCAAGCGTTTGCCTGAAAGCAAGTTTCTCTCGATCTTTTCCAGAGAGATGCCTTTTGTTTCCGGAACGAATTTATAGAGAATGATTATGACAGACAAGTTTACTCCGCCGTAAATCCAGAAAGTGACATCATGGCCAAGAGAGTTCAGCATTGTAAGAAAAGTGGCTCCTACGATGGCGTTGCAAAGCCAATTGGTGGCGGTGCTGACGGTTACTCCCAAATCGCGTCCAGCCAAAGGGTATATTTCTGAGCAGATGACCCAGATAATCGGGCCGGCGCTCATTGCAAAGCCCGTTATGAATATGAGCAAAGTCCCTATAGCCGCGTACTGCAACGCCGGACTCGCGCCGGTTTCCACCCCAAAGTAAAACATAAATCCCAGCACGCTCATTGCCAGGCCCATGACAAGGAAGCCTATGTATAGAATCGGCTTCCGCCCGAATTTGTCAACAAAGGCAATGGCTATAAACGTGGCCAGAACGTTGATGAACCCCACGAGGACTGTGCCCCACATCTGTTGGGACGAAGAAGCAAATCCGACAACTTTGAAAATTTTGGGCGCGTAATACATGACCACATTCATCCCTGTGAACTGCTGCATTGCCTGCAGCGCGACTCCGAGATAAAGGGCTTTGCGAAAGTTTTTATTGTGGAAAAGTTTTTTGCCGTCCTGTTTTTCCTCAAGGTTCTTCTCTATGTCAGCAATTTCCGCCTCCACTTCCAATTCCGAATTCCTGAGTCTGCGGAGCACTTCCTGCGCTTTTTTCCGTTTTGACTTGAGCAACAGCCATCTTGGGCTTTCCGGCAGGAACATTATTCCTATGAACATAATGATTGAAGGCACAACCAATATGCCAAGCATCCAGCGCCAGTGTTCGCCGTAGCTGAAAAAAGTGTCGCTGAGAAAAGCCAGCACAATCCCGATGGTGATCATAAGCTGGTACATCGAGATGAGGGCGCCCCTGATTCTTTGAGGAGCCATTTCTGACAGATAAAGCGGCGCGGTGAACGAGGCTATCCCGACAGCTATTCCCAGAAAGAATCTGATCGTAATCATAGTGTTGGGCCCAGGCGCGCAGGCTGAAAGAATCGAGCCTATTCCGAATATGACCGCGCTTATGAGTATGGCTTTTTTTCTGCCGAATTTTCTGGAGAAATAACCGCTGATAAGAGAGCCGGCAAATGCGCCGGCAAGCATCGAGCTTACTATGAATTCATCTGTTTCCGGAGTTGTCCCCCAATATTTGTCAAGCCATGGCAGGACGCCGGAAATAACGCCAATGTCAAGGCCAAAAAGCAATCCAGAAAGCGCTGCGACCAGAGCCACAACATAAACAATCAACTTGTTTTTCTTTACTTCCTCTTTTACGTGTTTTTCGGCGGCAATATCGCTGTCAATGATTTCTTGAGTATCTTTTTCTAGCATAAATATCCCCTGAGAATTTTAATAATTCTATTTCCTATATAATACGCAGGCAATCTGCATCTTTCAAGCTCTTTGCGGCTCGAAAAGCAAACGCAATTATGATTAAGTCTAAGCAAGATAAGTTAATTGAAAAAAAACGGTCGAAAGATTATAATTGATTGACAGCGTTGAGCTGAGCATATAAATATTGAAAGGGATTTAAAATGTCGAAGCAACTCTTTTTGGGATGTGCGTCAAATATAATAGAAGTTCCGCTTTTTGCGGAGTTGATTGGCTATGGACGCTTTCTCGGCAGGCGAAACCGCGGAGTCCATGCCCCGCTTTATTGCAGGGCCGCCAGTTTTTATGACGGAAGAAACAGGCTGATTATAATAAGCAATGACTTGTGCCTTATAGATGCGGAATCAGCCAGAAAAATAAGGAGTGAGGTCGCAAAGAAACTCGACATTGATCCAAGCGGAATAATGATATCGGCCAGTCACACTCATTCCGGCCCGGCCATGGATGTTGTCGTCGGGTGGGGCGAAGTCCATTGTGAATGCAGGGAAAGCTGGAGAAAGCTTGCCGTCGAAACTGCATTGCAGGCCGCCGCGGACGAAGCCCCGGTCAAATCATTTTCCGGCGCGAGCCGCCTCAAAGAAAAACTGGGCGTCAATCGTGTAAGCGAAAAGAACGGAACTGATCCAGAAATCCGTTGGCTTAAATTTGTCAGTGAAGACGGCGTCGTCAAGCTTTTGATTCATAACCACGGGATGCACGGCGTCCTTTTTGGGGCCAGCATGCTTCAGGTCTCTCCTGATTGGTGCGGAACGGCAAACTCGCGCATTTTGGAAAAAGGACTGGCTGAAAATGTTTTATTCCTTCAGGGCGCATGCGGCGACATCAACACTGAGCCTGTCTGCATGAATTTTGAGGAGGGCAAGCCGCATTTGGAAAGGATAGCCGAAAGCTACTCGGATTCTCTTGCCGGGGGCTTGGGCAATGCCAGGGAGATAAATCTTTTGCCATTGAAGGCGGCTTTGAAGGCAAGCGCTTTGCCGTGCATTGAAATGACTTCTCAAGAATACAGAGAGGCCGCCGCGAAGCTTGGAGAAGGAAGGGAGTACGATAAAAACCGACTGGAAGAGCTGGCTTTGCTTCTTGAAGCCGGAGAGAAACTGAGCGTGACAGCCGACTTGCAGGTTTTCAGGATGGGAGACGCATTTGTTTATGCTCTGCCCGGAGAGGTTTTCTATGAACTGGGCTTGGACATTGTGAAAAACTCCGCCGGCAAATTTTCAATGCTGTCGGAAGTTTCCAACGGCTCGTGCGGTTATTTCCCCACTCAAAAAACTTTTGACGACAATCCTGATTTTTTTGCTGAAAAGCGCGGCTACGGCTATTATGAGGTCCACTTTTTGGGACTGGCGCTTATGCAATATAATTTGAGCAGGGAAATCGCTCCGTTTCTGACCGACAAAATGAAGGAGCTCGTTGACGCTCTGGATTAGGAGAAGTCACTTAAAATCAATTTCATATTTTTTGTGGATTGCGTTGGAGCCGCCAAAAGTCCTGAAAAATAAAAAAGCCGGAATAAAAACTGGACTTTGTCCGGACGCCATCCAGCGGCGGAATCGCTGGTCGGCAAAGCCGAAAGCTGTTGGCGCATAAAAGATTGCGCGCCAGCGCGCATGGCGCGTCAAAAGCCTGCAGCTTGTTGGGGCGAGAAGCTACAACAAGCTTTATTTCGTTGCAGCTCCAGCTCCCGGGACTTTTGGCAGAGCCACTTTTAAACCCACTTCGTGGGATGCGAAGCTAGAACAAGCTTTATTTCGTTGCAGCTCCAGCTCCCGGGACTTTTGGCGGCTTCGACGATTGCCTTTTATGTGTTTTGTGGTATATATTTATTATTAACGGAAACACAGGGCTTGACTATGCAAATATCAAAAATTCAGAACGACAAATATCTCATATACACTTTGTCGGGGCGACTTGACGCTTTTGGAGCTTCAGAACTTGAAGCAGACTTTGCCAGCCGCAACAGCAACACTGTGTGCTTGATAATTGAAATGAGCAACGTTGACTATATCAGCAGCGCCGGATTGCGGACATTGCTCGTGGCTCATAAGGAGCTTTTGTCTAAAAATGGAGCCATTTCGCTTGTCGGATTGCAGCCTTACTGCCGCAACGTCCTTGATATTTCAGGCTTTTCTGAGGAGTTTAACTGCTTTAACACCGCAATCGAAGCCTCGGACTTTTGCAAACGCATTATTGGCGAACTGGAACTCTCGAATAATTGGGACTCGTTGGACAAGGCTCCGCTTTGCAATGGCGAGGCCAGAATCATGGATTCTGGCGGCAAAGCGAACGCGCTTGAGGTTCAGGGAGACGTTCGCGATGTGCTGGGGGCAAGAATAGCCACTCAGGACATCCGCTCAATTTCTTTTGCGGATGCGGGATATTCTATAGGCATTGGCGGTCTCGGCGACAGCCCGGCCGACTGCGAGCAAATTCTGGGGACCATGATTACCGGCGCGGGAACCATGGCCTGGCTGCCCACTGATGGACACGATGCTCCTGATTTTCTGGCTCCAAAAACAGATGCTGGCAAAGCTATCATACAGGCAGCATACAATGTTCGCATACCTTCTGACTTTAATGAGCTTGTCTTTTTTAAATGCCATGACGGAACGCCTGCTTCAATTGGCGATTTGTACAAGGAGCTTTTTAAACTTTCCAAACAGCGCCGACCGGATTACAAGGGCATTCTCGCTATTGTGATGCGCGCCCAAATGGCAACAGTGTTTTCCTCTGACTTGATAAAAGCCCCGTTCGAGTCGAATGCGCCGGAGAACGGCAAAATAATCATGCACTCTGACAACATAGATTCATGGCTCAAGCGCGGAGAGGAACCGCTCCACCGCAATGTTTCAGCGCTTATATGCGGAGTGGGCGCAAATCTAATGGATGACCTTTCAGATTTTGAAGAGGACGCGCTGAACAGAGTTTTTTATCTTCATCCGGCAAATATCGGAGGCAAAAGCGAACTCCTGCATAACAATGCGTTGATCTATGACTGGCAGGCCATTCAGGAAAGGCCGGTGGATGTCGACAAGGAAGCGCGCGAACTTGCAAAAAACGGAAATTTTATAGACATGCGCTATTTGCGCGAAGAGTCGACTATCTCGGAAGCTTTTATTGGAATAAGCTTTATACAGAAAATTGACTGTATCCGCAGAAACATTGACGAGAGTCGCTTGACTTACCCTAACCCGCGCCCCGCTGATCATACCGCTTCAAAAAGGACTTTGATCGACTCCTATAAAAAATCGCAGGCTCCCAGGCGCTGATGATTTAATTTTTAATTTTTTATTATTTATTTCTTGCCAATGTAGTGTTGTGTTGTGTGGTGTAATGTATAGACTTCTTTCGGGGGGGTGTAATCCGTTTTACCTTTTACACTTTGAAGCATAGCCAGAAGAGGGCTAATTTATTTGAGAACAAAATTTAGATGGAGTTTTTTTATTATGGACAATAAAGCCAAAACCGCTAAGCGAAAAAAAACCGGGAATCCCGCGTTTAGAACCACGCAAACTTTGACTATAGACCGCAAGCAGCCTTTTCCATGGAGCGGAATGATTATTACATTTTTCCTTTTGGTGGTTGCTGGCGGCGGCGGCTGGTTTATGTTTGTAAAATACGGTGAGTTCCAGAAGCAGAAAGAACTTAAAGAAAAGCAGCGCCAGGAAAAGCATACTCAACTTCAGGCGGAACTTAAAGAAGAGAAGCTCAGGAAGGAAATGGAGCGCAAAATTTTTCGTCAGGCGAAATTGCAGACAGCTTTTAACAATGCAATGAAATATGCGAAGGGCAATGCCAAGAATCCGGCGCTGGTAAAGGTTTATTTGATCAAGATGAAAGCATTCTTTGCCGGCACTGAGTTTGAGGCGCGCGTTCAGGATGAAATCAAGAAATTAAACGGAGCCCGCAACAAAGAGGCGGCCGACTTGATGCAGTCGCTTGAGAAGAAGGCAAAAGTTTTTGGGGACAAAAAAGAATATGACAAAGCGGCGCTTGTGTTTGCCAATTATACTGGGCCTTTTGAAAAGCGGTCCTTAGTCAAGCGCAAAAGGAAAGTTTCGTATTACAATGCTTTGCATAAAGAAAGACAGCGGGAGCTTGCCGCTTTTGATAAGGTAATGAAAGAAACTGCGGATCTTCTTTTGGACGGGAAAGTTGAGCGCGCCGTCGCAGCGCTTGACAAGGCAAAGAACGGAGCTGAGTTAAAAAATTATCGTGATTCTCTGGAAAAAGCCGCAAAAACTTTGCGCCAGATCAAGGACACAGACAAGCTTCTTGAGGATTCTTTTAAAAAGAGCATTGGAAAAATTATCAGAGTTGAAACGTCCAAAGGCAAGCTTAAAGGGAAAGTGGCGTCAGTAGGCGGCACATACTTTATGCTCAAGCTCAAAATTGGGAAAGCCATAGCCAAAAAGAAGGTGAAGTTCAGAAGGCTTACTGTCAGGGAAAAAATGAAGCGCATTGGGGCAAGTGAAGAGCATGAAAAATTATGCTTCGGTCTTTCCGCTGTGCGGAAAGGAAGCTCTTTTGTTGCTCGCGAAAAGTATTTTGCAGATAAAGACAACCCTTTGTTTGCGGCTT
>CAZYVR010000039.1:0-24563 GCA_964651145.1 uncultured Victivallales bacterium
TTTTCAATAAAGCCAGGAATACTTTTTTATGATCTAGCTTCTTACTTTCGATATCTCCTGATTTTAGTTTGTCATTCAAAATGGCTGACAGTGTTTTAACCGCGGGCTTGTATTTTAAGTTTGCCAGCCTGTCTATTATATATTTTTTTATGTTTAGTTCAGCTTTTGGAGTTTTCAGTTTTGCCAAAAGAATATCAGGCTTGTCGGCATATAAAATTTTAAAAATGGCCAACTCTGCTTCCTTGCAAACAGAGCCATAATCTTCTTTTTGGGCTTTCTTTAAATATGGGAGCGCTTTTTTATTGCCAAGTTCTCCCAGCTCTGTCGCTGCTTTTTCCCGCGCATCACCATCGTTGTTGTTGATTAGATTTTTTATCAGCTCATCAAAGGTTTGTTTCTTTTTTACAGATTCACTTTCTTCCTTTTGGGGAGGTCCGTTTTTTTTCTCTATTTCTTCCAGTATTGGATATTTCTTTTTTAGCTCATTCCAGTTCAGTTTCCAATATTCATTATTTTCATAGATGATTGCGGCTGCCGCCTGTTGATATTCTTTGTCTTTCATCTCCAAAAGTTTAAAGGCAAGCGGAGCAAAATTTCTATCTGCATTGTTCATTATAAAAATTAGAGCTGATTTTTTTAACTTTTTATTAGAGTTTAAAATGTTTATAAATTCAGCTTCGTCTGTGAGTTTGTATAGAGCCTTGAAATGTAAATGATTGTAACGTGGCCTGCCTTTCATGTAATTAAGCACGGGTTTGATTGCTCTCTTGTCTTTGATTTCTGACAAAACTTGAATAATGTAGTATTCATATTGATAGTCTATTTTATGGTCTAACATTTTTATCAATATGGGAACTGCCTTTTTAGATTTGATTTCTCCAGCCGCCTTTATCGCCGCTTCTTTGAAGGCATAATTCTGACTGTTCAGTTCTTCCAAAATTATCGGCTCTGCTCTTTTTAAGTCAAGCTTGATAATTGTTGTTAATAATTTAGCCTTTTCTTCCGGGTTATTGGAATCTTTGTAGTATTTTTGCAGTTTCTTTTCGATGAAGTCTTTACTGTAGTTGATGTTGTTGCAGGAATTCATAATTTCATAGAAAACCTTACAGGAAATGTCCGCGTAAAACATATTTTTGAGTTTCTTCTTGCTGCCGGGCGTGCCTAGATGGATAAGAGCTCTTATTGCGGCAATTTTTACGTTGTCATCTTCGTCTTTTAGCATTGTTAGCAAAGCGTCCTGATTCCTTAAATTTTTGTAAGTCCCCAAAGTTTTGCACGCGGCTTTCCTTAGATTGGCGCTTGAGTGTTTAAGCCATGGCAAAATATCTTTAGAGGGATAGAAAAACTTTATCAATTCAATTGATTCATTCGACTTGTAGGGATCATTGGTGGCTGTCAACAAAACTTCAAGTTTTCTTGGATCGCTGGACTCTGCAATCTTGCAAAGAACTGACTTTTTTGAGTCGCATTCATCTTTGCGAAGCAGTGAAATATAATTCATTAATTCAGGGTTGTCTTTGAAGTCAAAATTATAAAGTTTTTTTAGCCTGTGTCCTATTGTGTCAGATGAATTATAATTGATTGTAATTTTAACTTTTGGATATTTTTTTTTAAATTTCTTGATGCCATCCAGAGTAATTTTTGTGGCTGAAATATTTAATGCGCGAAGTTTGGGCAATTTTACTTTTTCAAGCCATGCATTCGTTAGATTAGAGCCGCTGACATCAAGTCTGTATAGTTTCTTTAATTTATTGATTGCGCTTGCCGAGGCATCGGTGATTTTACTGCCTGCGATACCTAGCGCTGAAAGTTCTTTTAGTTCTGATATGCAACTCAATCCTTTGTCGGTGATATTTGAGTTCCTGATTTCAATAACATTAAGCTTTTTGAGTTTTGCAATTTGCTTTAAATCATCATCGTTGATTTCAATATCCCAAAAAGATAATTTGGTGGTTTTATTTTTCTCGATAAAATAAGGCTTCAATTTCTCGGGTATATTGCTGAACTGCGTCTTGTACGATTCCTTGACTCCCCATGAAATAACAGGAGTTAGAGCTTTCGTTTTTGCATTTTGCTTTATTCCTAAAAAGCCCGCGAAGAATTCCATAGGGAAAGTTGTTGCTGTCTCTAGGGACACCCCGATTATCCAGCTAAATGACGCCTTGGATACCCCGGAAGGGAAAACATTAAGCTTGGGAGCTTCGAACCCGTCTATTTTGTTTAAGTCTTTTGGAATGTTTGGGTTTCTAGAATAAGGAAGCCGGCTTTTTTCTGAATACAAAAGATAAGGGAAAAACTTTATTATCCAACCGGTTACAGCATCTCCTCCGCTTTGGCTCTGCGATTTGTAGATGGATTTCCAAAAATCACGGTCTACATTTCCTTTAGACGATTCGTGGATTTTTTCCAGATACGGAATGATTTCGGCTATCCACCAATTCAGGTCATATTTAGCCAGGGCTTTTGCTTGGTCAATAAGCTTTTGCCAGTCATCTGGAGTCCCGTTCAGTCTTATTTCTGGAATGCCGCACAAAGTGTGCACTTCGTAGGTGAAATAATTGTTCAAGGCATCCATCAGGGTGATTTGATAAGCCAATGTGTCGTTGCTTGAAGTGGTTGAGAATTTCTGAACTATCAGAGCATTTATGTCGTCCTTGGTGTAAGCTTTGATTTTGTCCGTAATCTCAGGCACAGCTTCATCCCAGGCGTTGTCGGGAGACCCTTTTATGAAGTCATCGCGTCTTATTTGAATCGTCGCTTTGCCTTGGTGTTTTACAAGGAGCTTGCGATACTTTTCAGGGTCTTGATTTACGTGGATGGCAAACCCCTGAACAATCAGGAGCCAGAACATGTCGGGGGACAGAACCAATGGCCTGTGTTCCGCAAAAGACAGATGAATAGTTGTCAGAAAACGATTTAGGCGAGACGGGATATTGCGTATTGGATCAACAAGTTTTTCATTTTTCAGCGAGGTGTATTCAATTTTTTCTCCCAGAAAATTTTCCACAGCTTTTTTCCCGGGTATTTCCTTAAGCAAAGAGTCGCTGACTTTTACATCGTTCACCTTGAAGCTTGTATATTTTTTGCCTGAACAGCAAAAGGTTAGAAAAAGCAACCCCAGAAACAAAAGGAAAAAAATCTTATTCATGCCCCACCCCCACATAAAGAAAAATGATATCACGTTAATTTAATTGTTTTTCAAAGTAAAAAAAAGACTTGCCGATTAATCGAAGAGCTTTGCCATTGAGATGGCTTTCAGCATGGCTTTGGCCTTGCTTTGGGTTTCCTCGTATTCTGTTTCTGGATCTGAGTCCGCCACTATTCCGGCTCCTGATTGAAAATGGGCTTGCCCGTCTTTCAGGACGGCTGTCCTTATGGTGATGCAGGAGTTTATGTTTCCATTAAAGGAGTAGTAAGCCACTGTTCCGCCGTAGGGACCGCGCCGCTCGTTTTCAAGTTCGCTTATTATTTGCATTGCCCGCACCTTAGGGGCGCCGGATAGCGTGCCTGCCGGGAAAGCTGATCGCATGACTGCGTCCGCCTCGTATTTGTCGTCGAGTTTTCCAGTCACGTTGGATACTATGTGCATTACATGGCTGTATCGTTCCACTATCATCAGTTCGTCAACATTCACAGAGCCTGCTTCGGCGACTCGCCCGACATCGTTTCGTCCAAGATCCACCAGCATTATATGCTCTGCGCGTTCTTTCGGATCTGCCAGAAGTTCTTTTTCCAGAGCTATATCCAGTTCTTTTGTTTTTCCGCGTTTCCGCGTGCCGGCAATCGGACGGACTGTGATATCTTTTCCTTCGCATTTTGCCATTACTTCAGGCGAGGCTCCAACTATGGCAAAATTCCCGCAGTTCAGCAGGAACATGTAAGGGGACGGATTCACCATGCGGAGCGCCCGGTATACAGCCAGAGGCGAATGCGGAAGATCGGCCGAGAAGCGCTGTGAAAGCACTGTCTGAATTATGTCTCCGTCAAGGATGTATTGTTTTGCTTTTTTAACCATTTCGCAAAATTCTTCGCGAGTTTTATTTGAATTCAACTCGATATCTTCGGTTGGCGCGCCTATGTCAATAGGGGGCATTTGAATGGACTTGCAGAGCTTGTCCGCAAGCGACTTTACTTTTTCGATCGCCGCGTCGTAGATGGCATCTATCTCGTTGCTGCTTTTATTTTCGACATGCGCCTGTGATATGATTCTTATTGTTTGTTGGACGCGGTCAAAGACCAACAGGCCGTCTGTTATCATGAAAAGAGCCTCGGGAGTGTCCAGTGGAGTATTGTCCGGTTGCTTTACGGTCGTTTCAAATTCGGACACTACATCGTAGGAGGCGTAGCCCACGGCTCCGCCCAGGAATGGCGGCAAACCAGGCAATTCCACTGGTTTATAGCGGCTCAGAATTTTGTGGATTCTTTCAAAGACATCCTTGCCTTCGACGGTCTCGCGTTTATCGCCGGTGATGACTTCTGCGCTTCCCGGCTTTTGCACAAACAAAGATTGCGGGGCGCTTCCCAGTATTGAGTAGCGTCCGATATTTTCTCCGCCTTCAACGCTTTCCAAAAGGAATGAATAAGTTTCGCCGGAAGATATTTTATAATATGCCGATACTGGCGTTTCCATATCGGCTGCCAATTCTGTGTATACTGGTATTAGATTTCCATTTTTTGCGTATTTATGAAATTCTTCCCGTGTTGGAGTTATTTTCATGATGTCTCCTCTTTTTCCAAAATAAACAACTATTTTTTGCAGGGTAAGCTACTCCGCTTGCATTGCAAACACAAGTTTAGAACAGGCCAGCGACAAAGAATTAGAAAAAAATGGTAATCCCTCAGTGAAGCTGGCGCAACTGGCAAGCTTAGCTTATTTCCCGCTTCACTTATGAAATAAGCTTCAGGCTGTCAATGCGCCATGCGCTCATTGCCGGGCGGCTAGCCGGTATTCTGCCCCGGCAAACGGCCGGGGAAGCCCCCGGCGGCATGCTTTTACTGAAAAATAAAAAAGCCGACAGAGTCGGAATAAAAGCCGGTGGCAAAGCCACTTTTAAACCCACTTCGTTGGGGAGCCAGCTATACAGTCAGCAAGTCAAATGAAAGCATGCGCCTGTTTTCTTTGCGCTTTTGTTCTTGTTGAATAACTCCACAGCCTCGGCTGAAGGCGCGGCGGCAAGCTCTATTCCGCGCTCTCTCAAGAAATTATCAAGGCTCGAATCAACATTCATGCAACCGTAGGCTCCTGTCCCGACGATTATAAGTTCCGGCTTCGACTCGATCAAATCTGTTATATCGTCAGCTGACAATCTATGCCCTTCCTTGCGCCACCATGAGTTTTGTATGCGCCCGTCAGGATAAATTATTACATCTGAGTCAAAGTCTTTTTCGTCAATCTGAATAAATCCGAATGAATAATTGTTGATTTTCATTTTCCCCCCTGCTTTTTTATGTCTGTCTCAGGACCAATGAACAGTAATAAATATAGCAGTTCCACAAATAAAGTATATGTCGTTTGGAGATTGTCCCACTTCTTTTGTTTAAGTAGTGCGCTGAATTATTTTAAATTCAGGGCAGGGGGCGTTTGCTTTTTTTCCTTGTGTCAGTTTGGCGGTTTGACTGGCAACCCACTTGAAGGGATATTGCATCGTGCTGATGTCGTTGCATAGCGCGACAAAGGATGGGCTGTTGTCCACGCCCAGCAATGATAAGTCTTCAGGGATTCTTGCTCCGGCTTTTTCCAGCTCGCGCGTGGCAGAGAGAGCCAACCAGTCATTGTGGCAAAACAAAGCGTCAATTTTTTCTTTTTTTACGATGTTTGCTATTTCCGGCAAATGCTTTGTTGTGATTATCAAGCTTTGAAGGGAGCGTCTTTTCATTTCTTCACAATAGCCGCGCGCGCGCGCTGTGATGGCGCAAGATTTTCTCGAATATGTAAGATGCATTATCCTGGCGCGTCCTTTGTCTGCCAGAAATTCAGTTGCGCGTCTGCCTGTCTCTTCTTCGTCGGGGGAGACAAAAAACATATTTTTGCCTTTGCATGGACTGAGCAGAGAAATTATTTTGGTTCCTGTCGTCAAGTTGTCAGGGATTGCAATGTTCTCTTCGGGAGGAATCACAATTATGGCGGCTGATCTTCTTGCCGAGAAATCAGCAATTGCGTCGAGCATTTCCTCTTTGCCTTCGACGGGCGCGAGAATAAAACGGAGCCCTTCTGCGCGCAAGGCATTTTTGATCTCGTTCATTAAATCCATGAAGAACACGCTGTTGACGGAAGGGGCAATGGCCGCCACAGTGTTGCTTTGTCCTGTGATGATCTCGCGCGCGGCAGGGTTGGGCTGATAGCCGTGTGCTTTTGCCGCTTCAATAATTTTATTTTTGGTCTTTTCGCTCACGCCTTTGCGGTTATGCAGGGCGCGGTCAACCGTGCCCTGCGAAACTCCGCATATTTTTGCCAGTTCCAGTGATGATATCATTTAATAATCAACTTTTTCTATTTCTATTTTTCCACTTCTCACATCGACAAACGGCTTGCCATCCTTAATGCCCGCAAGGCCGTATCCTGTCGCCGCGCAGACAAATGCCTTAAAGTCGCCTTTGATTGTCGGCTTAATATACAGTGTTTTTTCGATGGCGTCATATCTGATGCCGGTCAATCCTTGAATAAGTCCGTAACTCGACATGGCGCGGGCGTACCAATGTCCGCATTCATATTCGTTAAAAGGATTTCGGACACGTCCGTCGTAGCGTTCTCTTGCTGTCCTGACAATATCCAAGGCTTCCTTGCCGCATCCCATAAGAGTCAAGTGTGACGCCACTTGGTATTCAATTCCGGTAAATACTTCTTCACTGTAAGGAAAAGGAATGCTCAGCCGTCCGCCCTTGGGCCATGAACATGTGAGAAGTCCGCCTTCTTTCCCTATCGCATAAGTGGGGCGCTGAGGATTTACATGGTCTGAAAGGTCGAGTTTAAGGTTGTATTTGTAAACCGAAAGCAGATGGCTTTTTATTTTTTCTTTGTCGAGTATTGCGCCGAGCCCGCACATCTCTGCAAGCCATGCGCCGACAATGCCATCGGATAAGCATCCAGAGCCATACTGATATTTAGGGCCTTCTTTTTTCAGGAGTTCAAGAGCTTCCGGGGAATAATTTTTTGTGTTTTCGCACAAGCCTTTAAACTCAGCAGGGCTGGGCGCCCGCAAATTTTCCCACTGGATATTTTGAATGAAATATTCTCCATTGAAAAGTTTTTCTTCTAGATATTTTTTGCCTTTTTGGTAAAGTTTATCATACAATTTTACTTCATAGCCGAGAGTGTTTCCCATTAAACCTGTGGCCTTCAACGCTCCAAGGTAGAAGCTTGAGCACATGCCATCGGCTCCCCAGAACTCTATGTCGTAAGTGTTGTGATGCGGCTCAAGCAGAACGCCATTTTGTTCAGGGTCCCAAGTTTCGATGCAGTAGTCAAGGCTTTTTATCACTTTGGGCCATATCTCTTTCAACCATTCGATGTCATCGCAGATTCGCCATTCGCGATATATCTTCATTATGCCGCCGAGTTGTCCGTCAGCCGCTGCGTGCGTTTTATGCGATGTTGGTCTTATAGGAAGGGAGGCTCTGAATGTCTGGTGTCCGCGTTTATCTTGATTCTCATTGAACTCTGTCTGTCTCAAGCCGCGCTCCAAATCGGGAAAGAGATGCGGCAAGGCTTGAGCGTAATTCCAGACATGAGTGCAAGTCCCGTGGCAACATCCCCGGCTGTCGCAGCAACCTTCCCAGCACCAGAGCCTGCCATCCGCCTGACGCAGAACAGTGGGCGATTTCAGGATTGTCAGGTTTGCGCAGATTGCCTCCATTGCTTCTTTTGGCAAGTTGCTGGAGCTCAAGCATTGGCTGAAATGAAGCGATTGTTCCCGAAGTTTGTCGTAATTCTCGCGCCAGTATTTGACTGTTTCATTAATGCCCTTGAACTTTGTCGAATACCATGGCTTGTATTTAGGCAAGTCTTTTTCTTTGTCGCAACAGCATGACTCTTCGCCAGGCTCCCGGCCAACACGCAGATTTGATTCGGGGACATGCCAGCAAAGCATTATGCGGATAGTTTTTCTGCTTTTTGCCTTTGCCTTGAAAGGAACGCTGAGAGTTCCTCCTCCGCTTTGCTCGCTTTCTCCTATTTCGTCATTGTCCGCGCATGCTCCCTTGGCAATATCTTTCCAGTTCATAGTGCGTGAATCGGACCAGCCGCCCCGAAACCATGCCGGGTTTATCTTGACAGAAGGATCATCGGTCATTGCGCAGAAATATCCTTCATCCCACGGTTGCTCTTTGCTGGGGCTTTGCGCGAGGACAAAGCCGTTCTGGATTTTTTCAACCTTTGCTTCGCCCTTTGAATCATTGATTTTCATGAAATTTGCGGCGCTGAATGAGTAGACTGCTTCAATTGCTTCATTTGTCGGGTTTTCAAAAGAAAATTCCAAAGCCGAGCAAGGGAGGCTGCTGTTGTCGGAATCCAGCGGAATAAAAGGGCTCCAGGCGCAAATGCTTGCCTTTAATGGAATTTTTTCGCTTTCAAAATCGACTGTGGCAAACGGGAAATTTGCCGAAAATTCGCTGGACGAGAAACGCGGGAGGCCGTAGGTTGTGGCTCCGCCGCCGTTGGCGGTCATTGGCGCGCCGAATATTTTGCGCTTCGGGACAGGGCCTTCGAGAACTTTGGTCACATCTCCGTTTTGGGTTTTAATTGTCAAAGCCGAGAATATATAAGGTTCGTTAAAAACTTCAGGTTCATGTCGCAATGACACATGCGACAACGCTCCTGTTCCTTCCAGACAAATCATTCCTGCTCCCATTCCTCCAAGCGGAAATGCCACTTGATTAAGATAATCATCTTGCCATACGCCATTAAAGTCTCGTTTCATAGTATTCATTGTTTTGAGTCTCCAAATTATTTCGTGTAACTACACGTAAATATACGGCAAAGCGGGAGGCGTGTCAATAAGCAAAAAAGATTTCTCTGAATAAAAATTAAAAACTAAATGTGCTTGCCTATTTTTGCGCACAGAGTTAATGTTAAGAGTTTCGCGTCAAACAAACCATAAACTAAGGGGAGAAAAGTATGAGAAAAATTTCATTTTACATTGCTCTGGCAATTGTGGCGGCAGTCGCATCCGGGTGCATAGGATACGCTCCAGTTTCCGCTCCGAAGGCTCCTATCTATGCTCACTTCAAAGCTCCATTGAGCTTGAATTTGAACAATTCTGATTTGGGCTCAAAAGTGGGAAAGGCGTCGAACAAGACAATTCTCGGGCTGGTGTCTGTCGGTGATATGAGCATACAGAAAGCCGCGAGGAATGGCGGCATTTCTATAATTAAGCATGTGGATTATGAATATGAAAATATTGCCTTTTTTATATACCAGAGAACCACAACAATAGTTTATGGCGATTGATTTGCCTGTAATTTTGATCAGCCGCCTCTGGGCGGCTTTTTTTTATAACTATAAAAATTATGAGGGCATAACATCTGACGGGATATTGTTGATTTGAGCTTGAAGCTAATATTACTGTCACTCCAATTGAGCGCAGTCATGTGCCAATCAAGCGACGATATCACGCGATGTCGGGCTTCATAAGGTTAATTGTGCCCATCCTTCAAATATCCGGGCAGATGTGACGCCCTCCTATTTCTTCTTAAGCTAAATTCAATCTTTGCAGTTTAATCTGTTGGTTCGCAAAACACTATTGAAAGTTCAAGCCGGATTCGAAATCATGTTCTTGGGGCTTTGAGGTTGCGGATGTTTGTCTTTTGATGGTTGTTCAGAGAAATACAGTGTGATTTTTAAATTTATTTCCGAATTTCGGCTTTAAAAATAGTGTATTTTGAGGTTGAGAGACGGCTTGCGCTTCGAACCTTGAGCGGTTTTTGAGGCGGAGCAGAAGTGTCGTTTTACGAACTTTTTAAAAAGGATTTTTCGAGCAAGATTTCCATCACCTATTTATATTGAATCAATAGAAATGATTTTTTTAAAACGCTTCACTCTGGGCGCTCTCTGAAAGAGGGCTAATCTTGCAAAACCTTTTGACAAAACAGATTTTAGAAATGGCGCAAATTTTATGGACTTGCGGTTTGCAAAAAAAGAGTGGTACAGCAGGCTTTGAAAATGGGGAAATGCCCTGCATTGTTCTCTGCTTCTATTAGTCGCTTATAATCAACAGTTTCGCTCTGTGGGGTTTTTGAAGTGAATTGCGTTGCCAAGTGCAACTTTTTAGAACATATTTT
This sequence comes from uncultured Victivallales bacterium, assembly GCA_964651145.1. GTDB lineage: Bacteria > Verrucomicrobiota > Lentisphaeria > Victivallales > GWF2-45-14 > CAZYVR01. The sequence continues at coordinate 10,276 of CAZYVR010000039.1, forward strand.
GCAAAAACTGAGAGCGTGTTTTAGGCTTAGTAATCATTTTGTTGCCTTTTCAGTTGCTAGGATAGCTACCCGGATGGGACACCTTTGCACGACGCACCTTAACCTCTATAGCTGAGGACAAAATGACTTCGTGCTTATGGCGAACGACAAAATGGGTTATATGGTTTAAATGTTACCTAATAGTTCCTGCAATGGCTTTTCTGGAGAGATAAAAGTATATTAATAGTCTTAATAGGTTGACAATATTAAATTAATAGCTATTATAAGGTATAGATATGAATATGGATACTAAGGGATCGAACTTATGCTACTTACAGAAATACTTTCAAATGCGGAAATGGATCGCAAAAATAACCGTCTTTTTGAGATTTTAGGCATTATTTGGCGCACTGAAGGCATAAGTCGCCGCGAGCTTGCAAAAGAATTGAGAGCGAGCAAGGTTTCGGTTATAAATTATATCAATAAACTTATTGATCGAGGTGTTATCGAAGAGCAACCTTCAATTTGTGCCTCACACGGGCGGCGACCGGCGTCTTTGGTCTTGACAAAAGATTTGTTTTATTCCATCGGCGTAAATTTTTACAGGGAAGGCACGTCTAGTGTGCTATTGTTAAATGCTTGTTCTGAGGTTGTTGACGAATTTAAATTGCCTGAAGAAATCTTGCAGGCACGCGAAAAATGCGATTTTGCAATCCACGAGATAAGGAGAGTAATAGAAAAAAACTCAGTTCCCTTTGATAAAATTATTGGAGTAGGCATTGCTTTGCCTGGAATAGTAAAGCCTTTAGCTGGGGAAGTGCGCGCTTCTTCTTTGTTTAATGATGAAGCTAATTTCAATATTTCCGATTATTTTAAAGCTAATTTGGGAAAACCCTGTTTTTTGATAAACCCGGCACACCTTCAGGCCTTCAATGAACACAAATGGGGCAATGCCAAGAAAATGAATTCCTTCTTGACAATACAATCCGGGTTTGGTCTTGGCATATTTATGAACGGAAGCCTGTATAAAGGTCATCAATTCAACGCTGGCCAACTGGGCGCAATTCAATTGCAAAATGCCGGGCCTGTGTCAAGCGACGGAAGAACTGGAACACTAAGCGGGATTGCATCATTTTATAAAATAACAACCAGAATCGAAGAGGTCATAGAACAAGGCGGAAATACTTTAGTGAAGGAATATTTATCTGAGGGAAAAAAGAAAGTCACTCTTGAGATGTTGGTAAAAGCAATTGAGAATGGCGACCGATTATGCGCTCAGATGATGAGCGAAACATTTGATACTATAGGACGCGCAATTGTTAATCTTGCTTACATTTTTAATCCTGAAGCAATTTTTCTGCCAGACTGGACTGCAAGGTGTCCGGATGTTTCACTGGAAGTAGTCAGGCGCATGATGGGGCATTATGGCGCAAGCAATTGGGAGTTAAAAACTGATATTTTGAGTTCAAAATGCGGCGCATGTGACTTTGCCCGGGGAGCCGCCATTATTCCGGGGGAAAGATTTTTCAAAGGAAATCGAATATAACTATTAATAAGGTATAATGATGAGAGCTTGCCATCGAAGTCAAAAGATATTCCATAACTTAGCTAAGAAAAATGGTCGCTTATTTACACTTATCGAACTGCTTATAGTAATAGCAGTGATAAGCATTCTCGCAAGTATGTTATTGCCTGCATTGAAAACAGCAAGGATGCGAGGAAAATCAATACTTTGCTCAAGCAATCTCAAGCAAATATATCTCGCTATTGATTTGTACAAAAGCGACAATAACGGATATTATCCTGTTAGTGAGAGTACCGCTGGATCAGGCGGTACTGTTTCATGGTATTATCGTTTGTGCAAAGTTGTGCCTCCATACATTTTAGAAGATATTCTTATGGGGCCTTTAAACACAGGCAAGGACGGCACCGGCTGTCCAGACGGGAAAAATTTATATTACACCTACGGGATTAACCAGGAATTGACTCTCGCTCATTTGACTCCACGGGAGACCCAAATTACAAATCCTTCTCAAAAATTCTGTGTGGCTGATGTTGAAAAATCATTTGCAGGAACAAGTTATTGGCGATGCAAAAGATGGAACGCGGAAGCAGGCGAGTGGGTAACCTACCGCCATTTAAATGGAGAGAATCTCGTTTTCTGCGATGGACATGTGGATTGGATGAAATTAATTAAACCGTTGTCTTCAAATAACTCAATATGGTAATCAAAATTTATAATAAATTTTTAAAAGGAAACTGATATGAAGCATATTGCAATTATCCGCAAATTAAGCCTAGGTCGTAAATCTGTGATTTTTTTTCTAGGCTTAATTTTGTTTGTTTTCAATTTTATTTTGTATGCAAGCACTTCAAAAATAATCGACTCCGCCCCTGACGGAATTAGAGAAATCTATAATGAATTCATAAAATTTCCTTGTGTGCCAATAGGGAAACTCTGCACTAAAGGAAATATTGAAAAAGTGAGTTTAAACGGGAACTGGCATTCTTATCCTGCCACGACAAAAAGCTCATGGGAGCATTGCATAGTTCTGTAATGGTAGGCCGACAAGGTTTTCTTTAAAGAAAACCTTGAGCATTTTGGAACAAGCTTTTACCGGAAGAATACCCGAAGAAATTAGAAATATGAAAAAAGGAATGAATAAAATGTCAGATCATTTAATTCAAAATCTGCTTCCGTCCGTCAAAGAGGCGAAAATTGGAAACGGGCAATTTTACGCACCGCGCCAGTCCTTGACTCTGCTGGGCGGCGAAGGAAAGCCCATGACAAGCAGGAGCTTTACTCTCATTGAATTGCTTTTGGTAATAGCCGTCATCGCAATTCTGGCTAGCATGCTGTTGCCTGCGTTGAACAAGGCGCGGGATTCAGCCAAGAAAATTCGATGCGTAAACAACTTAAAGCAATGCTCTGTCGGGTTAACTATGTACAGTCAGGACTGGACAGGCTATTATCCTGCGCCATATTATGGAATTGATACAGGCACAAGTCCTTGGACATACCTTGATTGGCAGTATGCAATCTCAGATTACATATATCCAGGCAAAGATTTAGGAAGTGCGCGTCATGCAAGGCCTGGCACTGTGTTTTGGTGTGATTCCGTTGTTACGCCAACAGCAAACGCTACATGTGATCCTTCCATATCAGGAAATAATTCATATAGATATGGAATGAACAAGCAGTTTGCATTGGCTGGTGCTTCCAATCCGAAAAAAATCTGCGCCCTTAGCAGACCAGGCAATACCTGTCTTTTACTAGAAATCTACTATAGCGCAACGGCGCAAGACACATGGACCTTTTATTGGCGAAATGGCAATGTCCCGCATCAAAGAAAAACCAACATTCTTTATGCTGACATGCATGCGTCTGACTTGAAAGAGCTCGATGTACCAATCTCTAACAACAATATTTTCTGGGACGGAACATTGTAACATAAAAAATCATAGATAAGTAAATTTTAAGGAGACTTCAGAAATGGGGAAATTATCGCATTATTTTGTAAGGATGGCAGTGCCTTTTATTATGTTTTTGGGAACGCTCACAACATCATTGTCCGATTCCATGGGACCGGATATTCATATTCCGTTTGACGAAAGCGGCGATGCCATATTAAAAGGTGGCAAGCCAGTTAAAGGAATAATTTACGGTAAATCGATATTTGACAATGGTGCAATAGGGCACGCTCTCACTATAAAAAGACATGCCTATGACCAAGTTACCTGTTATAATCTTAAAGATCTTCCGCCGATAAACTTGACGGAAGGAACGGTGTCCTTTTGGTTTAAACCCAATTGGGATGGTTTTAATAATAAAAAATATGAAATATTTCGCATCAGAAGCGACTGGCATTTTCAGGTTTATCTTTTAAAGAACGACAAGGGCGGCCTTGACTACAGCGTGCGCAGCCCCAAGCAATTGCAAGTTTACAAAAAGTGCAGTTTTAAGGCCGGTCAATGGCAGCATATAACAATGACCTGGAATATAAAAAACAAGAATTCCGCGCTTTATCTAAATGGCAAGTTGCTGGGAAGCGGAAACGCAAAAAAGGACAATTTGATTGTCCCGCTAAAATGGACCGGGCTTGATATATGGCTGGGGGAAAGTTCTTCCAATAATTACAATGCAAAGGTGGGAGAAGGCCTTTATGATGATTTGAAAATATTTTCACGGTCTCTTTCGAAGAGTGAAATTCATGAACTGACACTTACATCAAGAAAAGACGCTGAAGCAAAAGATTTGGACATTAGGGACGCAAAACCAATATCGTCTATGCCTGAGTTGGAGCGGAATAATATCAACGCCTCAAATCTGACGCTCTTCAAAGGTTGCAACAACGAAATATATTTCGATAAAAACTCAAATGTCAACTCACTGTCATTCTGGTTTAAACTCAAGAAGGAAACATACCCCTCTCCTGTGCGTTTTCTGGAAACAGAGACTTCCAATTGTAAAATATCATTCAATATAACTGGAATGAACGGATTTATTTCTGTCAATTTAAAGAGCAAAAATAAAGCCTTTTTGCTGAAATCGAATTACTTATTAAAATTAAATGAAATCCATCATGTTTTAATTAACCTGACTTCGGGAGGTGAAGCTGCTCTCTATTTGGATGGCGCATTGCAATGCAAAGAGATCGCAAGTCATTCTTCTTTTGGGAAAATTGAAAAAATCAAAATAGGCGGACAGGTTTTAGAAGTTTTTGACTTACTGGCCTTAAAGAAAACTTTTCCAGTGTCTGAGCTTTCGGCTCTTTTGAAAAAGGAGAAAAAACTTTACGGCATCGAACGTCTTACGATAAAGAATCCAAGCAAATTTGAGCTTGAACTTTGGAGTTTAAAAGAAGCCGCCAAGAAAATTGAAGGAGCTCGCGAAAGGATATGCCTTGACGGCATTTGGCGCGTCATTCCCACAAACAATTATTCAATCTATCCTCCGCTTGGCGAGTGGGGACTGATCCGGGTTCCAGGAAGCTTTCGTTCGCCTCTTTTCGATATATACAAAGAAAAAAAAGGAAAAATGATTTCCCTGAAGTGGAAATGGAACAAGCTTCCTCTCGTCGAGTATCGTGCGGCATGGTATCAAAGGATTTTTAAAATCCCTAAATCCATTGAAGAACAAAATATTTTCATCAATTTTAAAAATATCATAGGCGACTATGGCAGAATCTATATCAACGATACTTTAGTTGACTCGTTTACAAACGATTCTCCTTCATATACTGCGATTCCTAATCCAATGAGAGTGAATGTCACAAAATATATTAAGGCAAAAGGCAACAATTCACTCACTGTATTTATAGACCGCAAATATTCAAAATTATGGCGAGGAACCCCATCTATTTATGACCATCTTGAGATAGCCCTTGATGACGTATGGTTGGAAAGCGGACAGTCGAACGTCCAAGTGGCGAATGTCCTTGCATTTCCTTCCTATAGAAACAAAGACATCCTTATAAAGACAAGTATCCTGAATCCTGAAAAGCTAAAAACGGAAGCAAAATTGATGCTTAAGTTTAATTACAAAGGAAGAGTTGAAAAAGAGTTCACACAGGATATTGCTTTAACCGGCGTTGCCGCGGAAACAATCAAATTTAAAATGCCTTGGAGATTTCCCAGATTATGGGATTGTGAAAATCCAAATCTTTATAAACTTACGGCAATTCTTTATGGCCCAAGCAACAAAGTTCTTGACTCTGCTCGGCCTCTTGATTTCGGGTTTAGGGAATTCTGGGTGCAAGATGGCAAGTTCTTTATGAATGGCAAGGAGACACGCCTCAGAATGTGGACCGCCCCGTCTTTCAGGAGACTCTTGTCTTATTATGGAACCCCTAAAGGAATCAAGCAGTATATTGCAAAGGTTAAACAAATAGGTTACAACTCCATTCGTTGCCATTATATCCAAGGTCTGTCTACTCAAGTGGGCTGGAAGCAAAAGTTCAGTGAAGCCGACAAGCAGGGATTGTACTTGCTCCAACCTGCGCCGCCGTATGAGGGAATTGTCTCTCCCCCAAAATACGGCAAATATATAGGAAAATATATAGAAGCTTTCGGCAATCACCCATCTATCATCATGTGGTATACCGATTTTAACACTTGTGGATATCCCTGGAGTCAGGATCCGACAAAACTTAATGACACAGAATATGCCCCTAAAGAAAAAGAAGGGGCCAGAAAACTCGCACATACTGCTGGAAAAATCATTGAACAACATGATCCGTCAAGGGAGACATTCCAGCACGCAGGCGGCAATTCAGGCAAAATATTCGGCTCAATGAATTATCAGTCTTTGGGGGTTCCTCTTCAGGAGCGTGAGGATTGGCCCAAGCAATGGTCTGAAAGACACACACAACCTTTGATGGTCGTTGAAACTGGATTTCCCGTAAAAGGTCAGTTTCTGCATTTTGACAAGCATAAAGGCGTTGGAAATAAAAAAGCTGAATATACATATTTATTTGCTGAACACGCGGCGAGATATTTTGGCGACAAAGCATTTAAAAAGGCCTTACTTCCCGGGGAAACAACAACAGATGGGCATGTGAAAGTGCGTGGCGGATATTTTAGAAACTACCCGGAAAACTTTACCGATGTGAAAAGGCTTTTTATCAACAATATTGTAAAAGCCTGGCGGGCTTACGGCGTTTCAGCTCTCGGGCATTTCCCATTCATTTCTGATCATGGCGACATGTGTAGGGTATTTGACAAGATGGATGTAGTTTATGAAGTTAGAGACGACCTAAAAGGTCCCGGCCTCAAGCCTGACAGAACAGGATCGGGCGCACAAGTGCATAAGCATAGAATATCTGATTATACAAAAACTTTACCGTTGTTTTATAAATATCAGAAAGTCTTCAGTCCTCTTTTGGTCTTTTTGGGTGGAAAAACTGATGACTTCACGAACAAAGACCATGCTTTCTATTCCGGCGAGGAGTTTGAAAAAAGCATAGTGGCGGTAAATGATAAAGCAACAGAACAGAAACTTGAATTCAAATGGAAACTCATAGATAAAAGCGACAACAAAATATTGGCGGAAGATGATTTTTTCAAAGCCATAGACTCTGGGCAAATAGCTAAATATCCGATAACGTTCAAGGCTCCCGAAGTCTATGAGCGCACAGACGCAGTGTTAAAGCTCACGGTAATCAACGGCGGACGCCTTTTTTGCAAGGATAGCTTGGATTTGCAATTTTTCCCGAAGCATTTTCCTGTGAAATTCAAAGATACAAGCGTTGCTCTGTACGACCCTGTGGGGCAAACAGCAAAAATGTTGAAGGACGCCGGTCTTCCATTTCTTAAAGTCAATAAATTTCAAGATCTCAAAGGCAGAAGATTGCTTATAATCGGTAAAAACGCCCTAGGCAAAACGCCTTTGGAATTTTTGAAGAAGCTGGATACCTCCAGAATGATTGAAAACGGCCTTAAAATACTCGTTTTCGAACAGAAAGAATGCAACCTTGGCAATCTTGTCTTTGAAAGATCAAGCCAGAGAATAGCTTTGATAAGAAAAAACAACCATCCGGTAATAAGAGGCTTAAAGAAGGAAGATTTCAAAAACTGGCGCGGCGGAACCGATACGGTGCCTGAAATAGTTCTATCTGATGAGCATTCTCCGCATTATCCAAAATCAAAATGGAAATGCGGAAACAATGGAATCATCGCTGGTAGGGTTATACGCAAACCTCAATATGGAAATTTCACCCCCATACTTGATTGTGGATTCAACCTGATGAATACGCCACTTCTTGAACTTTGCAAAGGACGCGGTGTGATAGTGTTCTGTCAACTGGATCTTACTCATAGATATCTTAAAGATCCTGTCGCAACTGCTTTGGCAGACAACCTGTTGAAGTATATGACCTCGCCTTTCGTGCCTCTAAAGGGAATCAGGACAGCCTACATTGGAGGAGATAGGAGCAAAAAACTTATTGAAAGAATGGGTGCTGAAACAACGCGGGTATCCAAAGTTAGAAGCGCTCATCAATTGAAGAATTTTCATGTGATAATACTCGGAGAAGGTGCAGGAAAAATATTGGATGACAAAAAGGATTTCATTGTACAGTTTCTGGAATACGGTGGCGGAATCTTTGTTATGCCAGGAGTAAAGGATTTCTCTTACCTTCCGTTCAAAGCTAAAAAAGTAGAACAGAAATTATTCAAAGCTACTCTCCCGAGAAAAAGTGGTCCGGTTTTTGACAATATACCGAATGCTGATCTCTACTTCAGGGACATAATGGAGATTCCTGTAACAAAAGACCTCCCTTGCTGGACAGTAAGCACTAATCCAGCAATAATATCGAAAGTTGACTATGGCAAGGGAGCTGTGGTGTTTTTCAATATTGTTCCTGAAAAGATCAAAGGGTTGTGGAATAATGAGAAAACATCGCGCTTGATGGCAAAAATACTTTCAAATATGTATGTGAACCTTGGTAAAGACTACAAACTTTTTTCGAATGACAAATACCGCCACAACCAGATAGGCAATCCTCATGTGTCTCCTGAAAAATGGGAATTTAGGACTGACCCGCAAAATATTGGAGATAAAGAGAGGTGGTATAAAGACATTTATAAGATGCCTGAGTTCAAGCCGATAAAAGTTTCCTCCTCTTGGGAAAGCCAAGGAATAACTCAAAAAAATCCTTATTACAAGTATCCGGCCAAGGCTCCAAGGCGTTACATACAGCCATATGATGGTTACGCATGGTATAGGACAAAATTCTTTCTTCCGAAAGAATGGAAAGGGCACAAGATATTTTTCAAGTCAGGCAAGATCGATGATAACGACTGCACTTATATCAATGGAAAGCTTATAGGCAAAACAACATTTGCCGACACTCCAAAGGCATATGCCATTCCTAGAAACTATGAAATACCCGTCAAACATCTTGAATTTGGGGAGGAAAACACGATAGCCATAAGGGTCTTTGACAAATGGGGCAGAGGCGGAATTTTAGGAGATGTAACCATTGAACCGGAGAAAAATATTGAAAAAGATTCATGGAGTCCCTACATCGACGACCTTGATTTCTATGACCCGGACGCATTTCATAACTGGTAAATAATTGTTGAGGTGCTACACGCAATTTTTTGGAGAAGAGTTTAAATTTTTACACGCTATATTTTTATATTAACAAGGAGAAAATGCAGTGACTAAAAAGAGTATAATGGCCATAGGCGCGCATGCGGATGACATAGAAAATAATACAGCTGGAACGCTTCTCAAATACCGTGATCAAGGTTACAAAATAGTTTATGTAATGGCAACTAATAATATGGCTGGATGCGATGAGCGTAAGCGCAAGCCTGGCGATGAAGAAAAACAAATACCCAGCTTCGCTTGCCCCATGCCTCCTAAAGAAGGCTTTGACGCAAGACGTGAGGAAGCGATAAAAGCCGCAGAAATGTTTGGAACAACTCCCATTTTCTTGGATTATCCGCAAGCAAAATATCACAAGGACGGCAAGTTCAAGTCGGAGAGATTGAAATACGGAGTTCAGATGCCGGAAGATTTTCCCAATGAACTTCCAAGCATTATAAATGCCTGTGAATTTAGCGATTGTGTCGATAACCTTGCTGAGCTTATTCTGAAAGAAGATCCTGAATTTATTTTCACCCATACTATGGATTATAACCAGGAGCATAACGGCACAGCCATGCTTACAGTAAATGCCTATAATAAAGCTCATGAAAAAGGAGCGAGAGGAGTTCTGCTTTCATGGGTTTCTCAGCAGAGATACGCTTTTAAAATGGCGCCGGACGTGATTGTTGACATCACTGATTATATGGATAAAAAAATAAAAATACAGCTTTTGCATGCCTCTCAAGTCCAAGAAAATTGGCCGGAAAGATGGAGAGCCACTGCGCGCTTTTGGGGCAAATGGAGCTTCAACTGCAAAGGAGAATATGGCGAGGCTTTCAAGGCAATAAGGTTAGGGAAACTATTTTAATTTGAGTTTAAAATGATAAATATACTTCAGCGAATATCAGATAATAAGGACCAACTAGAGCTTTTTCTGCCTTATTGCGAAGAGGCGGAAAAGCAGTTTTCTAAAGAGCAACTTTATTTTCTTGAGGATGAGTTTATAAGAAAATGGGCAGAGTTTGCCTGCTTTGACGAGGAAGTTCAAAAAGTGTTGCTTGAAAGCTCTGATATTTTAAGGAGCGACAGTTCTTTGCTTCATTTGACATGGCTGTTTTATTATTTGACTTGTGAGCGCCTTGGTTACCCGGACGAAAACTTCAAGCATTGGCCCAATTTGGAGAAAATTGTAGGCCATAAATATTCAGGATCTGTTTTTATTCTAATTGCTTTGGCTTGCATTCCATTTACCCAAAAAAAGCATGAGAATAAAAATATTTCAATAGACATAACAAAAGAAACATGCTCTGATGTCAAAACACACTCTGAAACATATTATAATTTTGAAAAAGAAATAGGCATATTCCCAAAAAGCCTAGGCTGGTTTAGGAAATGGATGCGAGAAGAGCTTTTTCAGATTGGTCGCTTTCAGTATATGATAAAGCCTTTTTCTGGAAACGTTGAAGTTTATATCAACCGAAAATCTGAAGAAGTTATAGCTCTGGCCTTGGACGGCTCGGAATTCAACAATGATGGTTACAGTCCTGTGAAAGACGCAAGTTTTAATGAGAAGGCGGCATGGACAGCAAGACTTGTTCATGGAAGCAAGTCAGTTAAGGGAAGCCCTGTTTGGCCTTACGGAGTCGCACAAAAGAAGGAAATAGTTCTGGACAAAAATGTTTGGGAATGCGTCGTCAACAAAGAGACGCTTCTTCTTGACGTACATATTCCAGCTTGCGGAGGGATGTCATTGGATGCTTGCAAAGGTTCTATGGTTCGCGCAGCTAGTTTTTTTGAAGAACATTTCCCGGAAAAAGCGGCTCTGGGGTTTCAATGCGTATCGTGGATATTGAATCCGGAGTTTGAAAACATGCTTGATGCACGTTCAAACTTGTTGAGATTTCAAAGAGAATTATATCTTTTCCCTGTCAATGGTGGAGGTCTTGCTGGAGTTGATAGAGTTTTTGGCTCTTCCCCAATTGACATAGCGACAGCTCCTCGGGATTCCAGTCTGAGACGCTCCATGCTTGACAGGATCAGGAAAGGCAAGCCTTTGAGATGCGGCGGCATGTTTTTCCTGAAAGAAAACCTGGAGCATTTCGGAACAGGCTTCTACCTGAAAAATATCGGAAGAAATTAGAAATATGAAAAAAGAAATGAATAAAATGTCAGATAATTTAACACAAAATTTACTTCCGTCCGTCAAAGAGATGGAAATCAGCAGCTCCAAAATTAAGAGCCCGGACGCATTGAATTTTTCTTTTGAAAATGGTTCTAGAAAAGACATTCAAGAAACAATAATTGAACTTTTCAGTAAAAAATTGCCTCAAATCAACATCGCGGAAAATGGAATTCCTGTTCTTTTTGCAATAGACAGGAAAAAGCTGGATAAAGGAGACGGAGAAGGTTATATCTTGAGCTTAAATAAGGATAAGATTGAAATAACCGCAAATGGGCAATCCGGTTTATACTACGGCGCATTGACACTTTCGCAAATTCTGGAAGGTTCCGATGAATTGTTTGAGCTGACAATCACAGATTGGCCCTCAATCAAGATGAGAATGTTTCACCTGGATTTGAAGAGCATTCCGCTGGAATATGAATACTTAAAACACATAATAACCGAGTTGTCCGAACATAAAATAAATTCTGTTCTGATTGAATACGAGGATAAGTTTCCGTTTAAAGAACATCTGGATATTCAGGTCGACTCAGCGATGACGCCTGAACAGATTCAGGAGCTTAGCCTCTTGTGCAAATCCAAATGTGTGGAAATAATTCCGCTTGTCCAAAGCTATGCGCACTTGCAGTATATTCTTATCAAAGAAAAGTATAAGCATTTACGCGAAGATCCGACCAGCGTCCATGAGACTTGCGGTACAAATCCTGAAGCCAAAGAGTTAATTTTTTCTATGTTTGAGGAAGTTATAGCCGCCCATCCTGACTTGAAATATTTCCATATTGGAGGTGACGAACCTTTCGGCGCAAGATCTTGCCCTGAATGCCAGAAGGTAATCGACAAGGAAGGAAAAGGAGGTTTGTATTTGCAGCATATTAAGCCAATTGTTGAGTTTATTCAGCAAAAAGGAATTGTGCCAATAATTTGGGATGACATGCTCATAACTCATCCTGAAATATCGGACAAGCTTCCGAAGCCGTTGATTATAAATTACTGGCAATATCATTCTTGCACAAATACAACCGACAAGGTTCTTGTCAGAGGCATCAGGCAGCTAAGTTTGAAAGATGCCTTGCAACACCCTGACACAGCCAAAATAGATTTATATTAAAAATATTGGCAGTGTGACAAATTTCCAGAAGAAGCAAAGACATTTCCTCTTGTTGGCTACTATCAGGATTTGGGATATGAAGTCATCGGCGGCGGAGCGGCCAGGTGTTCAGCTCAAAGCACTATTTCCATAAATGAGAGGGCGGAGAATATGCATTATTTTGCCAAAAGAATTAATGAAGAAAATGCATTGGGCATCCTTGCCACGTCCTGGGCTGCTTCCAACTCACTGGCAAAACCGGCGGATTACTGGGAATATTACTGGTATTCACAGTTGGCTTCGGCAGAATATGCATGGACTGGCGGAGAAATTGATATCACAGATTATGCTCACAGTTTTTTGCAGAACTTCTATGGCATTCAGGATGAAATCTTTGCCAATTTTTTAACAAAGACCGAAGAAGAAAAAATTCAATCATTACATGGGGTTGTCAAGCATTTGGAAAGCGTTCACGCAATAAAAAATAAGAGCAGTTATAATTTGTTCAGAAATTTTCTAAAACGACTGCATTTTCAGGCACAATATAATAAAATAATTGAAGATGATTTCCGGAAAGTCGCAAAATACAAAGAAGATGCCATAACGAAGATTGATTTGAAGCCGTTTGCAAACAGAGGATATTGTGACAAAGGCAAGAATCCTGGGTGGGCCAACGAGGGGATTAACGATATGATTGAGTTTCCCTCAGGTAAAAATATTTTTGGCGGAATCCCCTTTGACATTAACGAGCCGGACACAAACAACAAGGCCATAATTTGCATGAACAACGTGATGGATCAGGACGAGCTGCCTGAGCTAATAGAAGGCATCCCTGTCAACGCAAAATGCAAGACAATTAATTTCATCCATAGTCTTTCTAAAAATGACGTTCCTCCTGGAGCTTGCATAGGGCATTATGTGTTTCAATACAAAGACGGGAAAACAGAAGAGATCAATGTTGCCAGGGATAACAATATAACAAATTGGTGGAGATCTTTGTCAAGCAATAAAACAATAACAATATGGAGGGGGAAGAACAGAGTAACAAAAGACAATCATATTAAAATTGGCATATCATTATTTCAATGGAAAAATCCTTATCCGGAAAAAGAGATTGACACCATGTCGATAAGAACAGAGGGAAACCCCAGTTGGCTGATTATGGCGATAAACGCGGTAAAGTATCAAGAGAATACGGAAAGTGAAACGGATGACTGGCTGGCTTTGAAAGAACAAATTAAATTTATTGAAAGAAATTTTCACCAAGCCTGGGAAGAAGAAGAAAAGGCGCTGAAAAATTTTATCAGCGACAACCTGATTGAATTTTATCGCTACATAAATTACCAACCGATCAAAGACAATTTCAAAAGCTCTTTGACATTATAAAAACAGCAGTTTACAAGTATGATTTATCTATGAAATTATCGAAGCAAGTAAAAAAAAAGGGAACATGTCATGTCTAATTGCTGCCTGGGAAATGCTAAAAATTGCTTGGGAATAATAAATAAAACGTCAAAGTTTGCCCTAAACCTAAAAGATGGAACGCTTGAAGAAAGAGTCTTTGAGCAATATGCCTGATCTGTTTCATGATGGGCGCAAAAAACGAAAGCATAAAGAGCCATAAATAACTTGTGATGACATTTTCAAGGAAATCGGCCAGCTAAAGGTTGAGAACGAATTTCTAAAAAAAGTACCGACAATTGTACTGAGAAGATGCGAGCTTTTAGATGTTTCCCGGTCTTGGTATTATTACAAGCCATTGGAGCCTAATGAAAATGTTGATCAGATCATGCTAAAATGCGAAGTTAAACAGGAATATATTCTGCATTCGTTTTACGGCTACAGGCACATGGCTAATGCGTTGATCCGCAAAGGGGTCAGAGCGAGCCGCAAGCAGGTTAGAGCTCTTATGAAAAAGATGGGATTGCAGGCAATTTACCCCAAGC
>CAZYVR010000040.1:0-24324 GCA_964651145.1 uncultured Victivallales bacterium
AAGGCATCTCTTATTTCAATTAATTTATCTCCGGTAAGATGCAGCTCATCCAGTATTTTTTGTGGCAATGCGTGTCTTATCACATTCTCGCAGAGACCTTTTATGGAAAAGACCTCAGCAAGGAAAATAACAAGGCCTGGAAATGATATTTTGCCATTTTTTAATGGAGTATGGTGTCTTTGTGTTCCTTCTATTATTTGAGCGGGGAATTCCCATTTTCGGCATATGAGCATTCCTACTTCGGCATGATCCATGCCGTACAACTGGTTCTCCATTTGCACAAATTCCATAATTTCTTTTTCTGTGTGCGCGAGTGTTTCATGGGAATATTTTCTCTCTTCCGCAGTCAGGAGGATTACGAGGCGGCCTATGTCATGCAGAAGGCCAATTATGGAATAGACTTCCTGGTCATGAATTTTTAATTTCAGAGCTTTTGACACATATGACGCCGCCGCTGATATTTCTCGAGAATGGCTTAGGTACTCGTTCAGATTCCTCAGGGATGAAAACTTTTTTCTCACAATTTTTTCTGAACATGCGGCGGCCACAAATTCAACAAGAGAAGGCATTCCGAAATATCTGACCGCTTCACTTATCGTGTCCACTTTGTGCGCCACTCCGTATCTGGCTGAATTGGCTATATGCAAAATATCCGCGCATATGCTGGGGTCTTCTTCCAGAATTGGAACAATGCTGTTATAGTTGGTGTTTGGATCGGACGCAGCTCTTCTTAATTTTAATACATTGGCCGGCATTGGCGGCAATTGTTCAATCTGCTCTACGAGTTTTTTCGCTATTTCGCTATTCGACAAAGCCATGTGCCAACTCCAGTTAATTTTTTTAATAGATTCTCAGCAGTCTGAATAAACTTTTTTCGCCAAACTTCTTTTTTATAACATCAATGAAAATTATGTCCTTGTTTTCCGCCAGTGCGTGACAGCGCACTGTGTAAATGGTGTCGCGTTCAGAAATCTTATCTACAATATAGCCTTCGTCGCACATTAATTGAAGCTTTGACGCGGCATTTTTTTTGAATGAAGGCGGGATGTCTTTTTCCCATTTTGAGTCAATCCCCTTCGCCCCTTTCCGCCTGACTGTTGAAACAATAAAATGTATGTAATTCTCAAGCCTCCGAAAAAACTTGTTGCTTTCAGGCATTCTTTTCTGAATATTTATATAACTGGGGCAGGGCTTTGTTGAAAGCAGCCAATGATCAAAATACACAGCTCCGGCAATTGCGCATATAAGCGATATTTTTATAGCCAATTGCTTTTTTGAAAAAGAAGACTCCTTCTCTGGCAGGAAAATGCTTGACCTGGTTGCCTCCATGTCTTCGTGCAGCTTCTTTTTGTCTTTGGACCAGACTGCAAGGCTAAAGCGCTTTTCGTTTTTTTTATGATCAGATGACACGTTTTGTTTCCTTTGCTTTCTCGGTTGCTTAAGGGGAGAAAATGTTTACGGAAGGCTCGCCCGGAAATCCAAGGCAGCTTTCCCCCCAGTCGTCAATGCTGTATTTGAATTTTTCCTTGCTGACATGCCCATCGCACCAGGATATATTTGCCATATTGTTATGGCGGAAATGGACGCTTGGCATCTGGGTGGGCCATGCTTTTTTGCCTTTGTTCGTTATATAGTACGGATTGCAGAACGCATATTCGCTGATAACGCCTTTTACATTAAGCTTTCCCATCGGATCTAAAAGCGCGGCAGTGTCGGAAAACATTGCTGTTTTTGAAGGCTCTTTTACTTGTCTTTTCGTTAAGCCTAGCTCCTGGCAGGGCTTTTTCCAAAAATCAATGGAGTTTTCGCATCTTTGCGAGCCGATATTCTTGTTGTAGCCATAACCAAAGCCTCCATCGATGTAATTGGATCTTTTTGACTGTTTTTTGCTGTTTAGCAAGTTTTTCATTGTCGGGCATATTTTTATTTCTTTGTTTTTGGGGATGAACTCGAACAGCGGAGATCTTTTCCAGTCAAATATCTGGCTTTTTATATTTTCTCGAGTTCCGTGCCAGCGATATAACTCACCTATCTCTGCGGGCGGATAATGTTGGCTGTTGTCGTTGACATAAGCGATTGTTGCCTGGGAAATGTTTTTAAGATTGGCCGCACACATGGCTGTTTTCATTGTGGAGCGAATGCGCAACAACAGCGGCAGAAAGATGGTTGACATTATGCATAGAATCATAATTATTATTAGCAGCTCGTTCAAGGATAAAAAAAGAACACGAGGTTTTGGGCATATGTGTGATTTTTTCTTTTTTCCGGCAAAAGCCAGCATAAGCGTCCTCCCCTGTCATTAAATAAGCACAATTTGGCTTACGTTCCCTGTAGTAAAAATACAAGCGAATATTTTTTTGTCAAGTTTCAGGCTTAGACTGATATTGAATCTTGCGATAAATCTGCAAGGCGAAGCGGGAAATAAACTAAGCTTGGCAGTTGCGCCAGCTTCACTGAGGGATTGCCCTCGAGTTAAACAACTTTCATATTTATCAATTTGGCGCATTGACAGTCGTGCTTCTGTTATATATATATATCAATTGAATATTAGGAGAAATATATGAGAAGCGATCTTGTCAAGCTTGGGATGACCATAAAAAGAATTCGCAAAGAAAAGAAAATGACCATAAAGGAGCTTGCTCTGAAGGCGGGTATATCAATCGGGCTGGTCTCGAAAATAGAAAACTTCAGAACGGTGCCGTCGCTTCCGGTTCTTGCTTCAATTGCCAGAGGGCTTGAGGAAAGTCTTTCAGAGCTGGTTAAGGATATTTGCCCGGACAGAGACAGGGCTTTTATTCTTGTCAGGAAAAATGAGAGGGAGAATGTGGAGCGCGAAGAGGGCAAAGGCATAAGATATGAAAAGCTTGTGGCCGAAGACGTTTCTGCGGTTCATTTTCAGTCGTTTCTTCTGACTCTTCAAAAGGGAGCCAAAAGACGAAAAGCTTCAACAGATGGCGATGAATTTCTTTTTATGATAAAAGGCGCGATAACATTCAAGCTGGGGAAAGACAATATAGAACTGGAAGAAGGCGATTCTATTTATTTCGACGGTTCCATTCCGCATGTGCCTTTAAACAATGGAGACGGCGAGGCGGTTTTTCTTGTGGTCTACCTTATAAAATGACATTGCAAGGCTGGCTGGCATTAATCGTAATAAGACGCTTCTGTTAAATAGGCGTCTAAATTTCAGGCCAATAAAAAAGGCGCGCAAAATAAATTGCGCGCCTTGGAATTTCCGTAGGTTGGAAAAACGGGATGAATTACATCATTCCGCCCATTCCGCCCATTCCGCCCATTCCGCCCATTCCGCCCATTCCGCCGCCAGCAGGCATTGGAGGCATTGAATCTTTTTCCGGGATGTCTGTGATCAGGCACTCGGTAGTCAGAAGCAGGCCGGCAATGGATGCAGCGTTCTGCAGAGCTGAACGTGTAACCTTTGTCGGGTCAAGAATTCCGCTCTTCAGCATGTCAGCATATTCGCCAGTCGCAACGTTGAAGCCTTCGTTGGCTTTGAGTGTGCCGACTTTTTGAACGATAATGCTGCCTTCGTAGCCGCCGTTTATTGCAAGCTGACGCAGGGGTTCTTCGATGGCGCGCAGGACAATTTTAGCACCAACTGCTTCATCGCCGCAGAGCTCAAGAGAGCTGAGGGCTTTGGCTGCGCGAAGCAGAGCAACGCCGCCGCCAGGAACAATGCCTTCTTCAACAGCAGCGCGTGTCGCGTGCAGAGCGTCTTCAACGCGAGCTTTCTTTTCTTTCATTTCAGTCTCGGTGGCTGCGCCAACATTGATGACAGCAACGCCGCCTGCGAGTTTTGCAAGGCGTTCCTGCAATTTTTCGCTATCGTAGTCAGATGTTGTTTCCTCGATCTGTCTGCGGATCTGATTTACACGGCCGATAATCTCGGACTGTTTTCCGCCGCCTTCGACAATCGTTGTGTTTTCTTTGTTGATCGTGATTCTTTTGGCTTGTCCGAGTTGGTCAATAGTGACGCTTTCGAGCTTGATGCCAAGATCGTCAGTGATGCATGTTCCGCCTGTGAGAACCGCGATGTCTTCGAGCATTGCTTTGCGGCGATCGCCGAATCCAGGAGCTTTTACTGCGCAAACGTTCAGGATGCCGCGCATCTTGTTGATGACCAGAGTAGCGAGAGCTTCGCCTTCAACGTCTTCAGCTATGATTACCAGAGGCTTGTTAAGCTTTGCCACGTTCTGAAGCAAAGGAAGCATGTCGTTCAGGTTGCTGATTTTCTTTTCGTTGATAAGAATGTATGCGTCTTCGAGGGCAACTTCCATGGTTTCCGCGTCTGTGACGAAGTAAGGTGAAAGATACCCTTTGTCAAACTGCATGCCTTCGACTACGTCAAGAGTAGTTTCCAGAGTCTTGGCTTCTTCAACTGTGATTGTGCCGTCTTTGCCGACCTTGTCCATTGCGTCGGCAATGATGTCGCCGATAGTGGTGTCGCCATTGGCGGAAATAGTGGCAACCTGAGCAACTTGCTCGCGATCGCTGACATTCTTTTTCATCTTGGCAAGTTTTGCAACCATTGCCACGACTGCTTTGTCGATGCCGCGTTTCAGTTCCATCGGGTTTGCGCCCGCTGTCACGTTCTTCAGGCCTTGACGGAAGATTGCTTCCGCTAGAACTGTGGCTGTGGTTGTTCCATCGCCGGCAATGTCTGATGTCTTGCTGGCAACTTCGCGAACCATCTGAGCGCCCATGTTTTCAAATGGGTCTTCCAGGTCGATTTCTTTTGCGACTGTGACGCCGTCTTTTGTAATGGTCGGGGAACCAAATTTTTTGTCCAGAACAGCATTGCGGCCTTTGGGGCCGAGTGTGGCTTTTACAGCCCTGCTGAGCTGCTCAACGCCGGAAAGAAGTTTGCGGCGTCCGTCTTCGTTAAATAACAATTGTTTGGCCATTGTTATAAGTCTCCTGTATATAGTTTAAAGTGCTTGCTTATTATCCTACGATTGCGAGAATGTCGTCAGCGCTAAGAATTTTGTATTCTTCGCCGTCAACTTTGACTTCTGTGCCGCCGTATTTGCTTGTAAGAACGATGTCGCCGACTTTTACGTCGAAGGCAACTTTTTTGCCGTTGTCATCCACTTTGCCAGTGCCGAGTGCGATAACTTTTGCTTCTTGTGGTTTTTCTTTGGCGCTGTCAGGAATGACGATGCCGCCTTTTACCTGTTCCAACTCTTCCACAGCTTTAACCAGCACCCTGTCGCCTAGCGGTTTGATTTTGACTTTTGCCATTTTGAAAACTCCTCCTTTTAGTTTGAGTTTAATTTGGGATTTATTTTTTATTTTAATGAAACAGCACAAAACTTTGAAGTCTGACCGAACTCGTTCAAGAACAAATCCGGCCGGATCTCATGTTGTTTTATTCCATATTTTACTTGTCGTCGTCTATTATTTCGGCGTCCACAAATCCGTCGTTGTCTTTCTTTGACTCGTTTGAGGCTGCTTCTTCCGCGCCTGAAGCTTCCGCGCCTGAAGCTTCTTCAGCTCCCTCAGCGGCTCCGGCTTCTTGAGCCTGCTGCTGATAGATTTCCTGTCCGAATTTCATCAGATGCTCTTCAATGCTTTCCATTGTTTGTTTCATGGCTTCTGTGTCATTGGCTTCTATATCTTTTTTCAACTGCTCAATGCCATCCTGAACTGGTTGCTTGATCTCGTCACTAAGCTTTTCGTCGAATTCTTTCAACTGCTTTTCTGTCTGGTAAATCATCGAGTCCGCTTTGTTTTTGACTTCGATTTTTTCCTTGGCAACCTTGTCTTCAGATTCGTGCGCCTTGGCTTCGTCAACCATTGTCTTGACTTCGTCGTCGCTAAGGCCGGAGTTGGCTGTGATTGTTATTTTCTGCTCTTTGCCTGTGCCGAGATCCTTTGCCGTAACGTGCAGTATGCCGTTTGCGTCAATATCAAAAGCCACTTCAATTTGAGGCACGCCGCGCGGAGCCGGAGCAATTCCATCCAGGCGGAAGCGTCCGATGCTCTTGTTGGCTTGCGCCATGTCGCGTTCGCCTTGAAGCACGTGTATGTCAACTGATGGCTGGTTGTCCGCCGCCGTGCTGAATTTTTCGCTTTTGCGTGTGGGGATGGTTGTGTTTCTGTCTATGAGTCTTGTGAATACTCCGCCGAGTGTTTCAATTCCGAGTGAAAGCGGGGTTACGTCCAGAAGCACAACGTCTTCGACCTGGCCGCTGAGAACGCCGCCCTGAATGGCTGCGCCGCTGGCTACAACTTCGTCAGGATTTACGCCTTTGTGCGGCTCTTTTCCGAAGGAGTTCTTTGCAAATTCCTGCACTTTGGGCATGCGGGTCATTCCGCCGACCATAATTACTTCGTCTATTTCTGACGCCTTGATGTCTGAGTCTTTAAGGCATGCCTGGCATGGCTTGTCAGTTCTGTGTAGCAATTGATCGCAGAGCTGTTCAAGCTGGGCGCGGGAAATAGTCATGTTCAAGTGAACCGGGCCGCTTTCATTCATTGTTATAAACGGCAGATTTATATCTGTAGTCATGCTGGAGGACAGTTCGCATTTTGCTTTTTCAGAAGCTTCCTTCAAGCGTTGCAGTGCCTGCGGGTCTTTTTTGAGGTCCACTCCGTTTTCTTTTTTGAACTCTTCAGCCAGCCAGTTGATGATTGTTTCGTCAAAGTCGTCTCCGCCAAGGTGCGTGTCGCCGTTGGTGGCTTTTACTTCAAAAACTCCGTCGCCTATTTCCAGGATGGAAATGTCGAAGGTGCCGCCGCCAAGGTCATACACTGCCACGGTTTCATCGGATTTTTTGTCGAGTCCATAAGCTAGAGACGCGGCTGTCGGCTCATTGATTATTCTTGAAACTTCAAGTCCGGCAATTTTTCCGGCGTCTTTTGTCGCCTGGCGCTGGCTGTCATTGAAATATGCAGGAACAGTGACAACTGCCTTTGTTATTTTTTCGCCAAGATAAGCTTCGGCGTCTGTCTTCAGCTTTTGAAGAATCATCGCGGAGATTTCTGGCGGAGAGTAAACTTTGTCGTTTGCTTTTATATGCGCGTCGCCGTTCTTTGCTTTCACCACTTCATAAGGGACTAGGTGGATTTCGTGTTTTACTTCTTCAAACTTGCGACCCATAAAACGCTTTACTGAAAATATTGTGTTCTTGGGGTTTGTCACAGCCTGGCGTTTGGCTGTTTGTCCCACAAGTCTTTCGCCGCTTTTTGTGAAAGCCACGATAGACGGCGTGGTTCTGTTCCCTTCTGCGTTCGGGATAACTTTTGATTCTCCATGTTCCATCACAGCCATGCAGCTGTTGGTGGTGCCTAAGTCAATTCCTAATATTTTTGACATTTTTAATTCCTCCATTCATTTATAACATAATTTAATGATTTTTAAATTCTCAAGAACTTTTATAGCAACAATCATGCCAATTGCATGATTCTGTTGTGTAAGTTGCTTACTGTTAAGGATGTAGGGTTTTTGCTTCTTTTTCTAGGGAGTTTGGCAGTGAAAGTTTGCTTTATTTGTGTCACACATGCGCGCCACTGTGTCACACCTGTGCCATGGTGTGACATTTCGTTATTGCTCTTTTTTATTGAGCATATTCAGCTCTTTGGCTTTTATGTAGTATTCCAACGTTTGTTGCGCGCTTTTTCCATTTTTGCTTCCTTTCAGAAGTTCGCAAGCCTTTTGTTGGACAGACAACGCTTTGTCGATGAGTCCTATGCTGTAATATGCCTGCGCCAGTGTTGAATGACAGGCTCCGCGCTGGAAGTTGTCGTCTTTTTTTGATAGCTTTGCCACTGCATTTTGGGCGGAGCTCAGGGCCATGCCGAGGGGGGCGGCTCCGAAGGGCATGTTGTTCATCGCGGCCAGGGCCAGTTCGTTTGATGTTGATGAGTCATCCTTGAAGTTTTTCTGAAGCTTTTTCAGGAAAGCTGTTATTTTTTCGTTGGACTCTTTGGCTCTCAGCATTAATTCAAGTTTTATAAAGCATAATTCTTTGTGTGACGGGTCTTTTTTTATCAGTTTGTTGACAAAGTCCAGAGCTTTTTTCAGTTGATTGTTTTTTTCGTAGAGGAACAGTCGTCCGCGGAGCGCAAAAGGATTGCGCGGATCCAGTTTTAGTATTTTATTGGAAGTTTCTTCAGCGTTGCGTTCTGCTCCTGCCTGCAGGGAAAACTCCATTTTTTTGCGAAGGGCCGATATTTCTTTTTGCTTGTCAAGGTCAAATTCGCCGTTGTATATTTTTTCCAGCACGCGCTCAAGATCGACAATGTCGCCTTCCCATAGAACTTTTCGCTTGCCATTCACTATGAAAATTCTGGGTATGGGATCGAGCTTCAAAAATGCCGCGCTTGTTTTTCCGCTGAAGTCGGCGGCGATCGCATAGTCCATGTCTTTGCGTTTTGAGACGAAGTCTTTTATTGTTTTTGTTTTTTCGCGAGATATCCCAACGACGATCAAGCCTTTGTCGCGATATTTTTTCTGCAAAAAATTCAAATGCGGAATGAATTCGACTGACTGAGTCGACCAGGTTCCCCAGAATTCTATCACATAGAGCAGCTCAAGATTTATGTCTTGCGGCTGCTGAATGCTAATCGGTCCGTTTTTAATCCATTCGGCGACTCTTAGTTTTGGCGCAATGCTGCCCGGGATTGCTTCAGAGAGCAACTCGAACGCGCAAGAAAAAACGCTTGCAAGAATAACAATTTTAAATAATTTCACAGCATGCTTTCCAATTTTAAAGTTGTCTACAAGCCGGGCGTAAATTCTTTGACTGCTCTATTCTGTTCAAAGATGCTTGAAATTTTCAGAAGTTTTTCTTCCGCAAGCGCTGGCGCAATAAACTGCACGCCTACAGGCATGCTGGTGGCTTCGTCTATGCTTGACGGGACGCTTATTCCGCAGTTGCCCGCGAGGTTAAGCGCGATAGTGAACATATCCGCCAGATACATCTGAAGGGGGTCCGATTTCTCGCCGAATTTAAAAGCCACTGTCGGAGTGACGGGCGTAAGGATAATGTCGCATTTGTTGAAGGCTTCGTTAAAATCTTTTCTTATAAGCGTTCTGACTTTTTGCGCTTTCAGGTAATATGCGTCGTAATATCCGCTGCTCAACACGTATGTGCCTAGGATTATGCGTCGTTTTACTTCATCGCCGAAACCTTCGCCGCGAGTCTTAAAATAAAGCTCGAACAAGTTTTTTGCGTTTTCAGTTCTGGCGCCATAGCGGATGCCGTCAAATCTGGCAAGATTTGCGCTGGCTTCGGCGGTGGCTATTATGTAATATGTGGCGATAGCGTACTTTGTGTGCGGCAGGGACACTTCCACCATTTCAGCCCCAAGGCTTTTTAAAGTGTCTATCGATTTTTCAAATGATTCTTTTATGCCTTTATCAAGTGCGTCTACTTCGCAATATTCTTTGGGAAGTCCAATTTTAACGCCGGAAAGATCCCGTTTGTCCATTGACTTGAGAGCGTTGGCAAAGCCGCCGCATTCATTGGGCAGTGAGGTTGAGTCTTTTGGGTCGTGTCCGCCTATGATATCCAGAATAATGGCGGTGTCCATCACGTCATGCGCGATTGGGCCTATTTGATCCAGCGAAGAAGCGAAGGCTACAAGCCCGAATCTGGAGACTCGTCCGTAGCTGGGCTTCAGGCCGACAGTTCCGCAAAAAGCGGATGGCTGTCTGATCGATCCGCCAGTGTCCGACCCGAGTGAGACTGGAACTTCGCCAGCGGCTACGCATGCGGCGGAGCCGCCGCTTGAGCCTCCAGGAACTCTGTTGATGTCCCATGGATTGGCGGTTTTTTGAAAGGCGCTGTTCTCGCATGAGGAACCCATTGCGAATTCATCCATGTTGGCTCTTGCAAAAATAACCAGCCCATTGTCTTTTAGGCGCGCAACGACAGTGGCATCATATGGAGCCTGTACCGGCTCCAGGATTTTTGAGCCGCAACTGCAGGTTTGGCCTTCGGCAAGTATGCAGTCTTTTATGGCTATTGGAACGCCGTCGCAGTGGCTCAGTTTTTTGTTTGCAGCCCTGCGTTTGTCAGATTCCTCAGCCTGTTTGAGAATGTCTTCTTTGTCGAAAACCAAAAACGCGCGCACTTTTTCTTCAACGCTTTCGGAGCGTTTGATAAATGCCTTGCAAAGCTCGACCGAAGTTGTCTTTCCAGCTTCAAGCGCATCTGAGGCGGCGTGGAGTGTCAAGTTTTTTACATTGTCTGCAATCATGACATTTCCTCCCCTGGCAGAACCTGAGGCACTTTTATTAGTTCATCGTCAACTGTGTCCGGGGCGTTTTTTAGCATTGTTTCCCTTTGGAAAGTTTCTCCCTGCGCGTCTTCGCGCCAGACGTTGGTCATTAACGCGGCGTGGGCGGTCGGCTCTATGCCCGAAACGTCGAGTTCTTTCAACTGTTCGATATAGCCGAGAATTGATTCCATGTCTTTCTGAAATCTTGCTTTTTCAGCATCGTCAAGTTCAAGGCGGGCAAGCTCCGCCACATATCCCACGTCTATGTTTGCTTTTTCCATAACAGAATACGCCCCATTCTCAGTTGCGTTTGCTTTTTATTTAGTGTGTTCCAATTCCAGCGTCTTTGTTACTTGGTCGCATACCTCGGACGGGCCAAAATACTGAATCGGGCCGGGGTAAAGATAGTCTGTTTCCACTGCCCATTTCTGACGGTTTTTGATGAGTTCGTAGAATGGTCCGGCGTCGCGTTTGACAAGCGCTTTTTGAATGACCGGCTTGTTTTCGCCGTGGCGTCTTTCCATATTCATCATCATTGTGATTGGCACTCCGCCGGAAATCCATTCAGGCGCAGATTTTGTCAAATTGCGCACTGAGGCCATGTAGCCGGTTTTGTCTGCTCCGATGAGGGCGGCGGCGCAGAATCCAAGGCTGTAGCAGTAGTCTGCGTCGAAGTTTGATGGAGCGGCGCAACGGCCTTCATATCCCATGAAGTGTGTTTGGGTTGTGAACTTTCCTTTGTATTTGCCTTCGACCGCGTATTCTTTCAGGCGGATTGCCGCCATTTCTGACAAGAGTTTTTCGGTTCCGATCAGTGACACTTGGACATTTCCGTGAGGGTCTCTGTCGAGAGTCAGCTGAACTTGAATTTCCCGTGGCAAGGAGCTGAACACATAAGAGGAGTCTTTACTTAGGTTGTGGTTGATGAAGCCCATTCTTTCATCTCTTGTTTGCAGTCTTGCAAATGAGCTTGCCTCGCGGGCCAGCAAGTCGTTCAGTTCGGCTATAAGAGTTTTGCATTCAGGGATAAACTCTATCAGACCTTCCGGTATCAGGACAACTCCGAAGTTGTCGCCTTTGGCGGCGCGTTTTATGATCACTTCGCAAATAATTTCCACAATTTCGCTTAGTGTCTGCTTTTTTGCCGCCACTTCTTCTGAGATAATGGTTATGTTCGGCTGTGTTTGAAGCGCGCATTCGAGTGTGATATGCGATGCTGAACGGCCCATCAGCTTGATGAAGTGCCAGTATTTTTTTGCTGAGTTTGCGTCGCGCTGTATGTTTCCGATAAGTTCGCTATAAACGCGGCAGGCTGTGTCGAATCCGAAAGACGTTTCGATGTATTCATTTTTGAGGTCGCCGTCGATAGTCTTGGGGCAGCCGATTACATTGATTGGAATATTGTTGTCTTTGTAGTATTCAGCCAGCAGGCATGCGTTTGTGTTGGAGTCGTCGCCGCCTATAACTACCAGCGCGCAGATTTCCAGAGCCAGGCAATTGTCTTTGGCCTGTTCGAATTGCTCCACTTCTTCCATTTTTGTGCGTCCTGAGCCAATAATGTCAAATCCGCCGGTATTTCGGTAGTCGTCAATTATTTTGTCGGTCATTTCAAGGTATTTATTGTCGACTAGGCCGCTTGGGCCGCCGAGAAAACCGTAAAGTTTGCTGTCTGGATGCAGTGATTTTATTCCGTCATAAATTCCGGCTATCACATTGTGTCCGCCGGGAGCTTGGCCGCCGGAGAGAATGACGCCCGCATTCAGCGGCTTGTCGGACTGTGCCTTTTTGCCTTTTTCAAAAGTGATCATCGGGCTGCCGTATGTGGAAGGGAAAAGGGCTTTTATTTCATTTTGGTGATCAACAGAGGTGGTGGGCGCGCCTTCATTGACAATAATTTTTGCGCCATCCAAAAGGGCGGGCGGCAGTTTTGGCTGATAGTCGGCTCTTGCTTTTTGGAGAGCTGAAATTTTTGAACTCATTAGTTCCTCCGTCGAGTTATATGTTTGTATTTAAATGCGCTTATTAAACAGCAAAGCTTATACGCTAGCAGTTTTTAGGAAAATAATCAAGCCAAATTCGCAAACTTGAAACTTGAAAAAGCTCCCTGGAGTTGAAAAGACGCTTCAGGGAAGGGGAGTCATATTTTTTATGGAATCAATCAGATGTATGAAACGCGACCTCTTGTTTTTGCGGATGGGTCATTGCGTTTGTGGCTTGGAAGCCTGTAGTTGATTTTTATTCCGCATTTTTTTCTTGCCAGAGCCCAGCTTCCATTGCCGAGTTTTTTCATTCCGTTGGCAAGGAGATATTGATGGTTCTCTCTCATGTACGGATAAGCTAAATCCACATTTTGCTTGTGCAATTCCAATATTTCTCTTTTTATTTCGGCTCTGCTCATGCTGCGGCGCAGGCGCACTTGTTTGTAGTCAATGCCACAAGACTTAAGAGCTTTTTTCCAACTTTTGAATCTTTTGATAGCGGCCATATACAGGGGCTTGTTGAAGTCCTGTGTGTACTTTGATGAAATAGGCGTGTTTTCTTTTTGGAGCTTCTTTATTTCATCCATAACGCGTGTTCGCGTCCACACTTGATATTTTCTTATTTTGGAGTAATCCAGTCCGCAATATTCGATGGCGTCTTTCCATGAGCCAAAAAGTCTTTCCGCCGCCGCGTACACATCTGGATAAGTGGTGGCGTAATAATAAGAGTTAAGTGGCTCCACCCCGTTCCGCTCCAGAATGTGGCGGTAAATCATATCGTCGTTCCATTTTCTTTTGTACATTATTTACCTCTATTAACTTGATGTTTATGTTGTCAGGCAAGTAGAATAACTATAAAGCGCTAACAGTAAAGGGATCTGCAAAAAAATACATAGAAGCGCAAACCTGACGCAGAGCTGATTACTACATAAAACCACTCTGTTATAAACAAATAATATAGTTATGTGTCAATCTAAGTCAAACGCCAATTTATATTAGACAGAAAAAAATCCCGCATATTGCAAATGAATATGCGGGACAAGGCATTATGATGAGGAACTAATATTATTAATGCATAGGGGTATCGCCGATTTGCGCCATTTTCTGCTCCAATTGGGCGGTTAAATGCTTAACGATGTTTTTATATTCCGGGTTCTTGTATTCATTGAACAATTCCAGGGGATCTTTTTTTAGGTCAAAAAGTTCCCATTCCGGTTGGTCGCCGCTGTTTGGATTTGCGCCAGGCTCACCGCAGTCTTCGTTGTAGTAGTAAATTAATTTATGTTCTTTTGTGCGAATTCCGTAATGCGCATAGACGTTGTGGCAGGAGTCTTCGTTCATCCAATATCTGTGATACGCCGATTGTTGCCAGTCATCCGGGATTTCGCCAGCCAGAAGAGGAGTGAAGCTGTATCCTTGCATATAGCTTGGAATGGTTAGCCCTGCCATGTCAAGAAAAGTCGGAGCGAAGTCAACATTGCAAATTATTTCCCTGCAAACAGAGTCAGCCTTTATTTTTTCAGGATATCTGATCACAAATGGCATTTGCATGGATTCTTCATACATAAAGCGCTTGTCGAACCAGCCATGGTCGCCAAGAAAAAAACCTTGATCGGAGGTGTAAACCACTATAGTGTTTTCTGTCAATCCATTTTCGTCCAGATAGTCCAGTATTCTTCCCACGTTGTCATCCACGGAGGCGACGCATCTCAGATAATCTTTGATGTATCGTTGATAGCGCCAATGCTTCTCTTCTTCTTGAGTCAAGCCTTCCGGAGGCGTTGCTTTCAGGTCTGTTTCAGTCAGGTCCGTCATTCGCATTTTAGCCACGGCCGCCGCTTTTGCGCGATTTTTATAGTCATCGTCAAAGCTGTCCGGCACGCGTATGTCTTCGTCTTCGTACATATGCGCGTGTTTTTCATCTGGTTCCCATGGCCTGTGTGGAGCTTTGTGGTGGCACATTAGGAAAAATGGTTTGTCTTTGTCGCGGTTTTCCAGCCAATCCATGCTTTTGTCGGTTATTATATCTGTGGCATAACCGTTGAATTTTTTCATCTCGCCCATTTCCAGCATCTTGGGATTGTGGTAGTCGCCTTGACCTGGAAGGACGCACCAGTGGTCAAATCCGGATGGAACGCTGGCTTCTTCTATGCCGAGGTGCCATTTGCCTATTATGCATGTTTGATAACCGCCTGTCTTCAAGTGTTTTGCAAGGTTTGGTAGGCGATTGTCCAGTTTTGAGCTTAGGGTGGTAACTCTGTTTACATGATTGTGGGTTCCAGTCAGAATTGCCGCTCTGCTCGGCGTGCAGATGGAATTTGTCACATAGCAATTATCGAAGCGCATCCCGTCTTCGGCTATTCTGTCCAGATTTGGAGTTTTGTTTATTTTGCTCCCGTAGCATGACATTGCGTGCGCGGCGTGGTCGTCGGTCATAATAAACAATATATTCGGCTTTTGCATGAAGTTCCCTTGATTAAATTGTTTCCATTCCATATTTGGATTATATATCATATATGGTATAGCGTGGGCGTGAAAAAGTCAATGCTTTTTGTCGATTTTTTTATTTATCGGGAAAGTTTTTGTGCGCTGTCCAGCAACATTTGGAGTCTTTTTTCTTCTGCGTCCTTGCTTGCTGAAGGTATATAGCATTGCGCCACTGCAAGCACTCCTATAAATTTGTCGCCGCGTTTTATGGGGCAGGCTATTCGCTTGACTCCATTGCTGTTATAGCAGGACTCTGCCGCAAAGCCCTTTTGTTTTGCCTCGAACATCAGTTGTTCCGCTTCTGTCTTGTTGATGTCGCGTCTAATTCCATCTGGCTGGTATGTCCATAGGTCTGATGGAATCACAGTGGCGTCGCTTCGGACGGCTAGTGCGGCTAGTGCGGCCCTTGCGACGGCATCAAGTTCACAACCTTCTCCAATTGGCCTAAAAAAACCTATTTGGGCGCGCACTTGCAGCTCGCTTCCCGGAGGCTCTTTTCTTTGAATAAGAGTCAAACCTGCCTTGGAGGGCGCATACCACTCTGCTGTCTGGCCTGTAGTTTTGGCTATATTTGAAAGATTTTGTCTCAGTTTGGCTTCCCAGGAGGGGGCATTAAGCGAAATGATGCGGATTTTTGCCTGAAATAGCTTTCCAGTTTCATCCTTTTCTATGTAATCGAAGGCCATTAAGGTTTCGAGAATGCGAAGAATGGAAGATTTAGGTATGGAAGTTTGTTCGATCAGCTCATTCAGCGTCAACTTGGATCCGTCGTTTAACAACTGAAGCGCTTTTATGCCTCTTGCGAGTCCTGGCGCAGAATAACTATCCATATCCCCCTATCAAGCAACTGATTATATATTTTCGATCTCGTGACGGTGCTGGCGCGAAGTCATAAAGCGGCTTTTCTCTAGCATTAAAGGCTTTGCCTTCATTTAGAAAATTAAAAATAAGCTTTTAAAAGTTCAACAGAAAGAATGGCTCCAATAATGTATCCGGGAGCAGCGAGCGCCACAGAAAACGCTTTAGCCATTTCGGTAACAGAAAATCTTCTCGCTATTTCCGCTCGTGCATCGTCAATTTCGGGAATGAGATCTTTTATGTCAATTTTTTTGCGGAACACTGTAAAGTAGAAGTTTAGCGAAATAATCGCAATGACCGCAGGAATATTTAACAGCGAAAGGCGGTCTCTCAGAAAAGGGACCCAATAAGCCAGAATCATAAATATCATATAGAGGCCAGCGCTGAGTTCATAAAATGTCAAAAGGAATTTTTGTTTAACCATCAGCCAATAAATGATATTGGCAAACACTATAATCCCGAAACAAGTTATGTAAATAACCATCCACCAAGGCATAATACTCTCCCTGTCTATTGCATTTTACTTAAATCTTGCTAAAAATAATTCTGACAGTCAGCCTTTTCAGCATGCTTCCCAGATATTATATTATAACCATATTTGACATTTTTGCTAGTGTTTTTGACACAAATTCTACAATTTTTATTGTAACTTCTTTATGTTCAAGCAAAAAAAGCGAATACGTTTGCGCAATGAGATATTTGAGAGCAAGGTTGCGCGACAATGAGCGCTCGCCAAGGGCGAAAGCCATAGCTGTTTGATGTCGCCGCGTCAGCTTCACTGAGGGATTGCAAGAAGCATGGACTCAATTAAAACACGGCTTGTTTTAAACTTGAACCAGTGGTATATTCTTTTATCATGGTCAAGCACAGAAAATACAAAATGGAAACCGCCTTGGCGGAATTAAGCTCGGATATCTCATCAGGGAAATATAAGCCTGGTTCATTTTTGCCTGCAGAAAGAACACTGGCGGAAATGCTTGATGTGAGTCGCGGCACCCTTAGGTCTATTTTGAAGGAGCTTCAGAAAAAGGGCGTAATACGCATAAATCCAGGCAAAGGCGCTTACGTTATTGACGCATCCGAAAGGAAAGGGCTGAAAAGGTTTATTGTTAAGTTTTCATCCATCAACCCTCATAACAGGGCGTCGGAGGCGGTGGGCGCGCTTCTCGGAATCTGCGCGGCTGCTTCTAAAATACACGCAGAAGCTGTTATTTCCTTTGGAGAGAGCAGCAAAGATGTTTCAGAAATTATCTCCAGATTTGCGTCAGACGATATTCAAGGCGCGGTTTTCTTTGAATGTTCTGATTATAAGAATGTTATCGCTCCGCTCGAGAAGGCAGGCGTTCCATATGTGGTTGCGAACCTGGAGCATGATATTCCGGCTGTGGCCGCCAGGATGAATTATCGTGAAGTGGGGCGTGCAGCGGGGAAGTTTCTCATCGGGGCTGGACACCGTAAGATCGGAGCGCTGGCCGGTCCTTTGGGCCTTGACAGATTTATATACCGCGAGATGCTTGCCGGCTTCAGAGGTGCTTTGGCGGAAGAAGAAATAGTCCTTGACAAAGATTGGGTTGCAGAAATGGAATCCGAATCCGAAGAGGCTCGCAGAAAATCAATTCAACTGCTGAAAAAGCCTGATTTGCCAACTGCATTTTTTGCAATGCGCGATATTCGCGCATGTGGCTTTTATACTGCGTGCCGCGAATTGGGCTTGAATATTCCCAATGATATTTCAATTGTTTCCTATGACAATATTACATGGCCTTCCGCCGAGCAGGCAGGGCTTTCCACTATAGAAGAATCTGTGGAGCAGATGGGCGAAGCGGCCGTGGAAATGCTGGCCGAATGGATCACTACAGGACGCAAGCCTCAAAACAGAGAGTTTGCCGGCGAATTAGTCGAGCGTTCAAGCTGCATAAGAATCTGATTCTTTTTATATGGAAATCCTCTCAAATACAATATGATAAGACTTTTTTGCGCGTGTCTTTGTTAGAAAATGTTCACTTTTGCTTGACTTTGATTGGTTTTGAATTATACTGAATGTAAATAAGTGATATAAAATTCAAAAACTTCCAATTGTATATGGAGAGATATTAATGAGCAATTTACCCGAGACAATGTTGGCGTGGCCGTTGTATGGCAAGGGCTTTGAAAATCTGGGAAAAGACGATAAACCTTGTGTTGTTCCTGTTCCTGAAATAAAAGAGGACGAGCTTCTTGTTAAAATAGACGCAATCGGCCTGTGTTTTTCCGATGTTAAGCTTATACGCGCTGGCGAAGAGCATCCAAGGGTTATATCCAAAGATCTTTCAATCGATCCTGTCATACCCGGACACGAGGCGGTAATGACAGTGGTCAAGGTTGGCAGCCAGCTTGCTGAAAAATACAGGGCAGGGGAACGCTTTATCATTCAAGCCGATATCTATGTGGATGGCGTAGGCTATGCTTATGGTTATGCCATTGATGGCGGCATGGCCCAATACAGTCGCATTGATCAGCGCGTTCTTAACGGAGACGAAGGATGTTATCTGTTGCCTATATCTGACGACACGCCTTCTTGCCTTGCCGCTCTTATGGAGCCATGGACTTGCGTTAAGGCCAGTTATATGATAAACAACCGCACTGCGCCTGAAAAAGGCGGCAAGGTTCTGGTGGCTTGCGGAAAAGGCGGCGCTGGATATGAACCGGGCGAGCTTCTTGTGAATGCCGCTCCTTCAAAAGTCTGTTTGTATAATGTTGACTCTGAAACAGAAAGCTCCTTTAAGGCGGACATGCCTGGCGTCAGTTTCGAAACGATTGAAAGCATTTCTGACGACATGAGCTTTGATGATATTTTTATTTGCGGCGTCTATGAGCGCGCGCTGGCTGAAAAACTGGCAAAGCTTTGCAAGCGCAATGCGGTTGTCAGCTTTATAGGAGACTATCCTGAAGAAAGCTGGTCGTTTGATGTTGGCTCAATTCACTATGAAGGCTGGTTCTATCAGGGCGCGGCTGGAAAAAATCTTTCCGCAGCATATGGCAGAAATGTCAGATCCAGCTTGAAGAAGGGCGGAACCTGTTGGCTTCCTGGCGGAGCTGGAGCCATGGGGCAAATGCACACTCAACTGGCTGTTGAGTGTGAGGATGGTCCTGCGCGAATTCTGGTCAGCGACATGGACAATGCCCGCATAGAAAATGTAAAAGCCTTGCTCAGCGACACAATCATCAAGCGTGGCATTGAATTTAAAAGCATGAATCCTTCCGAATTTTCTTCGCCGGAAGAATTTGGAAAAGCGGTGGCTGAATTTGCTCCGGAAGGTTTTGACGACATTGTAATGCTTGTGCCGGTTATTCCAGTGCTCAACGGTTCAGCTAAATTTTTGAAAAAAGACGGCCTTATGAATATCTTTGCCGGAATTCCCGCAGGTAAAGAAGGGGAGATTAGTATAAAGGCGATAGCCAATAGTGGCGCGCGCTTTATCGGGTCAAGCGGAAGCCTTACCGAGCACCTTCGTCAAACACTTGCCGCTGTCGAGGCGGGCGAGTTGAACCCAGCAACCGCATTGGCTGCTGTAGGCGGCATGAATGCGCTCAAAAAGGGCCTTGACGCTGTAGTGAACGCGACATTCCCCGGCAAAACAGTTATTTTCCCGAATTGCGAAGATATGCCTTTGACTCCGATCGGAGAAATTGCGTCCATGGCTGAGGGCTTGGGTAAGACTCTTGACGCCAACGGCTTTTACACTAAGGAAACTGAGGATAAACTTTTTAAAGTATTTTCCTGAAGACGCTTTCACTTTTATCTGAGCAGTACTATATTAATGGCTTTACACAGTTGGATAAGACTGTTAATTCTTTCACGCCGTTAATTAATTGTTTGGGGATATATATTGAAAAGTATGAAGTTTTTCATTGTTCGAGCCATAGTTATTGTGGTTTTGATATTTATGGTCAGCGCAGGATTCTGCGCTGAAGGCAAAGGCGGTTTTTCAAAGGCTCTGGGCTCTGGATCTGACATTGACGCCACTGCGGATTCCTTGCAGTTTATCGGAACCAATGTGGTGGCCAAAGGCGATGTCTTTATCCGTTATCAGGATTTTATAGTCAAAGCGGACAAGGCAATCGTTAATATTTCCACAAAAGATGTGGAGGCGGTTGGCAATGTGCGCTTGATTCGCAGGTCTCAATACACTGAGAATATTACCTTGAAGGAATACCGTGAGTATCGCAAGCTTGCCGACAAACGCGTCAGGATTGACGGTTATGCTGTCAATTCTGTCGGAGAGCAATTTTTAAAAGTCACCATTTACGAGAACTCCAGTTTTTATAGAGGCCACAAGATTGTAGGAAACCTCACTTCCGGCGCGCTTGAATTTCAAGATTTTGAAGGACGCATCAACGAATATTACTGCAAGGGCAAATATGCCAAGAGAAGCCCGGGCGGAGAAATGGAAATAACAGACGCCAAGCTCACCTCATGCGAGTACGTGCTTGACAACCAGGAACATTATTCTATAACTGCCGGCAAAATTAAAATATATCCGTATGAAAGGGTTCTTCCATACGGCGGGAAAAAAGGCCCTGTTTCTATTGCCAAGCAAAATACAGATATTGGCGAAAGCAGTATCTTTGCATATAATTGCACCTTGCGCCTGGGCAGCTTGCCTGTTATGTGGCTGCCTATGATGTATAAACCCAGAGACAAGCATCTTCACTGGTTCCAGTTTCAGGCAGGGGAGAGCACTGACTTTGGATATTTTCTTAAGCTTTCAAAAACATTCGACTTGTTTGATTACCCGAATACGACGACAAAATTGATGCTCGATATTTTTACCGAACGCGGAATCGCGATTGGTAATGAAACCAAAGTCAGCACAGAAAAGACTTATACGGAATTCTTTGTTTATGGATTGCGTGACAAGAATCCGTACGGTGGATCCTCTGATTCCAAAAAGGTGGGCGACTTGCGCAGCGAAACAGACCGCATCACAATTCCGCATAATCGTTATGATTTAAGGCTTAGTCACTTAAATCATATCACTCCGAGAATGGATTTCCGCGGACACATTGAAAAAATCAGCGACATGAATTTTCTGAAGGATTACTTTGAAGACAGATACAACGCCGATCCTCAGCCTGTCACATTTGCTAGCCTCGAGTACCAGTTCGACCGCTTTTCCGCCGCTTTGTATGTTCGGCCGCGGATCAATGATTTTGAGACAGTGGTTGAGCGATTGCCGGAATTCAGATTGGATTTTCCGCGCCAGGAACTTTTCAGCAATATTTATTATCAAGGCGAAACCACTGCTGATTATTTTAGAATGCGCTGGCGCAACTATGACAATCCCCGAATTACGGAAAATTATATAGACCCAAGCAACTATGAAACTTTTCGTTTTGACTCTTTGCATATGTTTTATTACCCATTTAAGCTTGACTGGCTGAATATCATCCCGAGAGCGGGAATCAGAATGACATTGTACTCGAATTCAACCGCTGAAGGCATCTCAACAGAACAGTGGGGCTCTATATTTTACGTGGATCGCCTGGACGGCCATCCTATAGGCGATGTGCCTCCCATGCAAGAATCTAACAAGTGGAAGTGTCGAATCGCAGGAGAAATCGGCCTTCAGATGAACACTAAAATTTACCGCTCATGGCAAAATATAAAAAATGCTTTTTGGCAGCTAGACGGTTTGCGGCATGTGGCGGTCCCGTATATTAATTACACATATATCCCGAAGCCTACAGTCGATAGAAAAAACCTGTTCTATTTTGAT
This sequence comes from uncultured Victivallales bacterium, assembly GCA_964651145.1. Lineage (GTDB taxonomy): Bacteria > Verrucomicrobiota > Lentisphaeria > Victivallales > GWF2-45-14 > CAZYVR01. The sequence continues at coordinate 21,329 of CAZYVR010000040.1, forward strand.
GACGTGGATAGGATTGATGAGCAAAATTTTGTTCGTTTTGGCTTGAAAAACAGATTGCAGACCCGGCGCGGAGAGTATGGAAATGAGAGGATTTATAATTGGCTGACATTGGAAAACTATATTGATTACTACTTTCAAAAGCAGTCCGGCTTTAAAAATCTTGGCAATTTAGGCACTATTTTGAAATTTAATCCAACTCCAGATCTTACTTTTTCGTCAGAACTGCTCCTGGACCTGGCTCAGAACTCCAAGCACGATGTGGACACTTATAGAGTGGGAACAAATGTTGGACGGCCTGGCTTGAACTGGAAGTTCATTGACAGGTGGAATGTGGATATACAATACCAGATACTCGAAGATCTGAAATTCTTTGTCGGATATGAATACAGGGACGCATATACTCAGCCCTCCGCATACTCAATGGGCACCACTCTCACCGAAATAGACACGGGCAGTGGCTTCTTTAACGGTTATTACGGGCGAAATCAGACTGTAAGGTGGGGGCTGGAATTCCCTATACCCATTGACGACAAGACTCGTGGATCGTGTGAAATGAGATACGACTTTGAGGTCGGTTACATAAGGGAGATGAAAGCCAAAATCGTTAGGCGAATGCATTGCTGGGAATTGGCGTTGGAGGTGGGGCAGGAAATCGACAGGGAAAGCGTTGATTTTTCAAAGCGCTATAAGCAGTCTGTTATGTTTACTTTGAACCTTGTGGCCTTGCCTTCGATTGCGATTGGCCATTCTCAGAAAAATTATTGATAATTCATACGATTTGAAAGGGATTGCAAAATGTATATCGTGACAGGAGCTGCCGGCTTGATTGGAAGCGCTTTGACATGGGGGCTTAATGAGCGCGGGGTTGATGAAATTATTGCTGTGGACCATCTCGGGACATCGGATAAATGGAAAAATCTCAGAGCTTTGAAGTATTCCGATTATTTTGAGAAGGACAAATTCAGGCAGTTGATTTCTGATAATAAGTTTGAGGCCTCTAAAATCAAGGCTATACTGCATATGGGGGCATGTTCTGCCACTACCGAAAGAGACGCCTCATATTTGGCGGACAACAATTTTGCATTCACAAAGGAATTGGCTGAATACGCCATAAGCAACAACATCAGGTTTGTCTACGCTTCCAGCTCCGCAACGTATGGAGATGGCTCCAAGGGCTTCGTTGATGATGAAGAAAAGCTGGATGAATTGCGCCCTTTGAACATGTATGGATATTCAAAGCACATGCTGGATCTATGGCTGAAGCGCAATGACTTGCTAAGCAAAGCTGTTGGATTAAAATTTACGAATGTGTATGGGCCTAATGAACATCATAAAGGCGATATGCGCAGCGTTGTTCATCGCGCCTTTGAACAAGTCAGAGACACTGGGTCGATCAGCCTTTTTAGGTCATACAGGCCGGAATATGCAGACGGCGAGCAGATGCGCGATTTCCTTTATGTCAAGGATGCGGTTGACATGGTTCTGTATTTGATGGAAAAACGGGACATCGGCGGATTATTCAATATTGGCAGCGGACGCGCCGAAACCTGGAATTCTCTTGCCGAATCCATTTTTGAGGCAATGGGCAAAGAAGTCAGTCTTGAATATATAGAGATGCCCGAGCATCTTAAAGACCGCTACCAGTATTACACCAAAGCCGAAATGGGCAAGCTTTTTTCCTCAGGTTATGCCAAGCAAGCCCGTCCGCTTAAAGATTCCGTAAAGGATTATGTTCAGAATTATCTGATGCAAGACAAATATCTCGGCGATTAGAGAATTGTTTTCTCCAATGGTTTTCCGGCTTCTGCAAGGACATCCACTTCGATAACGTTTACAACTGCCTCGTCTTTTTTGGGAAGCGGACGAAATGTGCGGCGCCCGAAAATTCCGTCAACGGGCGAGTAGGCGCGATCAAGTATTTCAAAGTTTTCGAGGCTTGATATCTCGAAAAGCAGATCGCCTTTTTTTACCGGGTCGTATTCGTTGAATTTATAATGAATATGCCCCACGCAATCAGTTTTTAAAGGATGATGTTCTTTGACATTGTAAACAGGACGCTCCAAAATAACTTCTCCGTCCATCATTTCTATGCCTTTCATGACGTTTCTTATGCCGCGTTTGCCTATGTCAAACTCGTTTTTGTATCCGTGTTGCTTTGAAAATTCGACACAGAATCCGTATTTCCCCTCTTTCGCGCTGGATTGATAGCCAAGGTTCCCTTGCGCAAAATCATCAGGAGCATGTGACTTGAAGATGGCTTCTATTCCGAAATATCTTGCTATTTTTTTTGTCTTTTCTGACCAATTATATATAAGCGGCTTTTCCGCCTGTAGGCAATGAAAGTCTATTGTGACATCTGCTTGATTCACCATTTCGTTCCAGAGCCATTGTGTTATTTTCCCAGCCACCCCATGAATATCTTTTCTGTTCCAAAGACGGTTCATGTTGTGCCAGTTGATTCCTTTTGAGCGCTCCATTCCAAATGGGCAATATCCGTGTCGGAATATAGAGTAATAGTAATCATTGATTTTGCTCAAGTCCCCTTTTTCTGGATAAAATTCATGGTCAATCTCAAGGGCCAAAGGATTCGCGCAAGGACACACAAATATTCTGCCTATGAAATCTTCGCCTGCAACTTCATCCGCAAATTCCTTGAGAACTACCGGGCCTATATGCTCCATGCCGTGTTGGCCGGCGATTAAGGCAAGAGTAGGGCCGCTTTTGCCACTGTCTATGTCGCAAAAGGAAACTTCAAACTCGCGTCCGTCAAGCGAGTTAAACTTTTTGCTTTTAATTGTTTTTTTCATGATGATCTTTCTTGTTAGTGGTGCAATTGTTTTTGTCTATATAGATGATTGTTTTTGTAAATGGAATAAATCTAAAAGCGGTTTGAAAAAGTATTTGACATTTATTCAATCTCGCTTAATTCCCCCTTTCTCTTTAATTCATGAAATAACTCAAATCTTCCGGGATTGACCGTGTTTTTTGGAAAGCGT
>CAZYVR010000041.1:0-24219 GCA_964651145.1 uncultured Victivallales bacterium
GAAGCACGCGCCGCGGACAGCTTTTTTCCTCAGTTGAATTGAGCATTGACGGAGCCAGCACCCGCCCAGTTGAAACTTACTGCGCATTTTTCACGGACAGAGACACTACAGTGGACATAGCCGCTCTCAATGAAAATGCCACAATATCGGCGGTGCCACCCAACAGGTCCTCTTTTCTGCCTATCGGGATGGGAATGGGGCAGAAAAAACAGAAAAAAGGGTTGAGCCTCGGCAAAAGAATAACCAAGCCTCTGGAAATACAACGCTATCAAGGCTCTGCGCGCCTGGAAAAACTTGTGTTGGCCACCAAAACAGCGCGGCAGTTTAAAGGAATCCTCACCGAGGATGCGAAACCAATGCAAAAAGAAGAATTGCCGCAGCTGAAATACACAGGCTCCACGATGACTCTGGATTGGAAAATGCCAAAAGGCTCCAAATGCGATCAGGCATATTTGTTGCTGCCAAGCGGGTCATACCCTATGAAGAAAAATGGCGACAATATTTCTCTGGATCTTTCCGGCGAATCCATGTTCAGCTCAGATCATATAATGAATTCCCTGCGCCTCTGCCTGGATCGTAGCTTCAAAAAAACAACCCCGTGCATAGCTATGATGAGCGACATAAAAAATCCAAACTTTTCCTTGCCTAAATCCACGATCAGCCAGGGCAGAAAAGTCAGCATAATTCCAGTGACGGAGATCTGCGCCACAGAAAAAATAAGCATCAGCGCCAATCAAATAATTTTTACGCCCGGCGACACATCAACACGCATGGTCATGTCCGGCAATCGACTGAAAAACTTCATGTCCAGCCGAGGATCAGTCACTTACTCATTCTGCTTCACAACGCCGCCAGTCTTTTCCAGAATTAAGCCTGAAGAAATAATCCTCAAGTTCACATACAGAAATCAGGGCGGCAATATAAATGTTGTCCCGCGAATATCCAAAGACGGCAAAAAAGTTGACATGACCGTCAAGAAAAAATATAACAGAAACAAAAAATCCGACCCGCTTCAAACAAAAACCATTGCCGGAAAACTCCAGACGGCGGGCATCTACGTTTTCCGAGGCAAAGATATCGAAAACGCAATAGATCCATTGACCGGAAACGGCTTCCTGATGCTGGACGCAAAAGAAAAAAACACAAAATTGACAGCCGCCCAGAAGTTGCGCGCAAACAAATGGGCCCCGTTGACGATGTCAATAGAAATAAAGGGGCGACTTCCAAAAGATATGACGCCATTTAAATATTAATGAAATGCGCCTTAAGATCAAGGAGTTGATGCTATGATAAGAACTGAAAAGCTTACAAAAAAATTTGGAAAAGACAGGGGCGTATTCTCACTGGACTTGAATGTCCCCAAAGGAGCCATTTACGGTTTTGTGGGACATAACGGCGCTGGGAAAACTACCGCGATAAAACTGCTATGCGGCCTTCTCAAGCCAGATTCAGGAAAAGCCTTCATAAACAAGCTCGAGGTTACCCCCAAAAATATATCAAAGATAAAACGCAGCATAGGATATATGCCGGACATAACAGGAGTCTATCCGCAAATGAGCGTCTGGGAATTCCTCGATTTCTACGGCGCTGCATTTAAAATACCCCCAAAGGAACGCAAAAAACGAATTGAATCAGTGCTGGACATAACCAACTCAAATGACATGATCGACTATCAGGTGTCTTCTCTTTCCCGAGGAATGCGACAGAGAATCGGGCTGGCAAAAACTCTTATTCACGACCCCGAAGCGCTCATTCTTGACGAACCGGCTGGCGGACTCGACCCCAATGCCAGAATTGAAATGCGGAAAACCATAGCGCGCTTGAGCGAACTGGGAAAAACAATCCTCCTCTCCAGCCACATCCTCCCTGAACTGGCATCAGTTTGCGACATGGTGGGCATCATATTTAAAGGCAAACTTCTGGCGCAAGGCACTGTTCAGGAAATAAGCCACATGCTTCAGGAGCATCTCAACATCGAGATCACTGTGGATTCCGACATCAATCAGGCCATCGAGTTGCTCAAACGGATAGAAGGAGTTCAGGACGTCAAGCAAACAGACACAAATCAAGCGCAAATCGTGTACAGCGGCACGCGCGACCATGTCAGCGGAGTATTGAATCTGCTGGCGACAAACGGGGTTACAATCCGATGGTTCCGCGAAGTCGAAGCGGATCTTGAAAACGTGTTTATGAACATCACAAGCCGTGAGGAGGCTTAGAGCATGCTCTTCAAAAATCCTATTTTCAAAAGAGAGTTTGTGTCAGCGGCACGCTCATGGAAGATAAACTTCCTTGTATGGAGCTATCTGCTGCTCCTTGCCGGAGTCTTGCTTCTTCTCTGGCCGGGCGGCGGAATCCAGTCGGTGGTCTCTGAGAGCAGCAAACAGATATTCTCGCTGTTTTTCAGCATAAACCTGACCTTGCTGATTCTCTTGGTTCCGGCGTTTTCAGCCACTTCTATAACCTATGAAAAGGAAAACGGCACCTATTCAGCCTTGTTCACTACGCTCCTTACGCCATTTGACATTATGTTTGGCAAACTGACAGCCGCAATCCTCATGCTGGCGCTTGTGGTCGTGCTGTCTATGCCCATAGCCTCAATATGCGCCCTGACCGGCGGCGTCAGCCTTATGTTCATATTAAAAGCAATGTTCCTTATCATTCTAAGCGCGATAACCTACGGCCTCATAGGGCTTTCATGCAGCGCGATATGCGAAAGAAGCTCGTCTTCAATCCTTCTTAATTATGTGCTTATCATTGTTTTCGCCGGAGCCACCTGGCTGCCCGCCGCATTGCTCGGCAGTTTCGGCTACATGGAAGTATGGGAGCTGATAAGAAATATAAGCCCCTACGACGCGCTGTTTTATCTGCTGTTCCCGGACAATTACAAAATGACAATGAGCATTGAGCTGCCCCCCGCATACGCAAAAATCATCACTCCATACTCTGTGTTCATCGCCGCCAATTTTATCCTCTCCTTCATATCTCTGAGCGTGTTCTATTTTAACGTATTGAAATCAAAGTCAACTGGCGCGGCTCTGAAAGGCGAGGTTTTCACCGGCTTTAAAAAAACTATCAGACGCAAATTGAACTGGCCGTTTTACCTGTTTGACCCCTTGAAAAGAAAAAATCCCATCAGGCGCTTCTCTAACCCGGTGTTTGTGGCTGAAATGAGAAGCAAGCTTTTTGCCAACCCTAAATTTATAATGAGAAGCGTCTCGGCTATATTTGTCATAAGCATGATCCTGCTGACACTGATCGCCTTTCAGTTCGGCGTTGGGCTAAAAGCCAACACTGTCAGAACCGTTGCCATCATCTTTCAAATAGGCGTGGTGGCCATGCTCGCCCCCGGAGTCAGCAGCGGCCTGATAACGGACGAAATGACAAACGGCACGCTTATGCCTCTCAGGATGACATTGATTAAGCCGTTCACTGTGATTATAGGAAAACTCAAGGCCACATTTTTCTATGCTTTGATATTCATTTTCAGCAGTCTCTTTGTGCTTCTGGCTATGGCGTATCTTGAGCAGCAGGAGATATTCCCCGAAGGGACCATCCTGGATGACACATTCTGGTTTGAACTCTTCAAAAAAGCACAGCATATGTCATGGTGGAGCAAATTCTGGGACACATATTACAATGTGTTCCTATGGGTGGGAATCTTGCTTCTAAGCACGGTGTCCTTCCTGGCGGCGGGCTTGGTCGCGTCGGCATACTCAAAAACAACCAGCATATCCACAGCCATTGCCTACGGAATAACCGGGACAATCTGCCTGGTGTCCTTTGCCCCGCTCGTTCTTGGCTCACGGCTTTCATATTCGCTTTCATATTTCATCATCTCATTCAACCCCATAGCGGGAGCGATGCAGGTTACAAACGACGCTTTTGAAGATTATCCGAACTTATGGCAAAGCAACATTGTGGCCTTGGGCGCGCTGACATGCGTGTTCCTGATAGCGGCCACAGCGCGCACGTGGTACTTATTCCACAAACGGGACTGATTGAAAAAAGACACCGGCGAAGCCGGAAGCGCTTGGCTAAAAAGATTGTGCGACAGCGCGCAAGTCTTTTGGGGCCGACGACTAATAAAAACAAAGGAGAAAAAACAATGAGCTGTGACATGAAAGCCAAAAATCTGGAAAGGTGCAACTGTACGTATCAATGCGCCAAAAAAGGCCAATGCTGCGAATGCCTTCACTACCATCTGTCAATGCAACAGCTTCCAGCCTGCTGCTTTCCAAAGGACGCGGACGCGACCAATGACCGTTCGTTCAAAACTTTTGTGGAAGTCTGCAAAACTCACTACGGCATAGAATAAAACAATCAGTTTTTTTATATCGTCCTATTCGACGGAGCCGCCAAAAGTTCTGAAAAATAAAAAAACCGGTGGCGTCGGAATAAAAACCGACGTAGTCGGAATAAAAACCGGACTTTGTCCGGACGCCATCCAGCGGCGGAATCGCTGGTCGCTAAAAGCGAAAGCTGTTGGCGCATAAAAGATTGCGCGCCAGCGCGCATGGCGCGTCAAAAGCCTGCGGCTTGTTTGGATGCGAAGCGACAACAAGCTTTATTTCGTTACAGCGCCAGCTTCCGGGACTTTTGGCGGTTTCATCGAATGCGGAAAGCAAATAATCTTTTCCAGCTATGACCCCAAATTGGATAAAAGCGTTTTCACTGAACCGATATGGGGCTTAAAGAAAAGCATAGAAATTGCCCCCGACGCAGTGTCAGTCAAGGATTTCGATTTCAAAAGGCAAAAAAACTTTCACCTCTTGGGGTTTCAAAAACCTCAAAGATATTTGGACATTCCAAGATATTTGGAACAAACCAAAGTTGAAAGATAAGCTAAAAGAGGAAATAGAGAAAAAATATCAATCAATATTATTTCAATGGAATAAAGCCCTGTCCTTGGCTAGCTAGTAGCTTGAAAGATGGTGAAAACAATTCACATTTGTTCTTATTGGGGAGATGGGGGGGGGAGTCTTGGTTTGACATAAGCTATTATTAAATTATCTTTTTAAGGGAAAACTAGTTTCATTATGAATAATTAATAAAAAAAATATGTAGGTGAATTATGTCTTTAAAAGTGCGCTCTATTCTGATTGACAAAAGAACAAACACACCGGTTGTGCAAGCACAAATACCTATCAAAGACTACATGGGATTAGTTGGAAGTGATTTTGATGATTTTGTAATACAGAGAAAACGACAAAAACATAAAGCTTACGGCAGGATGAAAACCGATATAAAAGGAGGAACTCTTCTTCCAACGATAACTTTGGCCGCAAAATTAGATAGAGCTGAATCGTTAGCTGAGCTAGCGCATAAAGGGAATAACAAAGAACTTGAAAAAAGACTTTCTCAACCTGGACAAGTGCATATACTAGATGGTCTTCAGCGTACTTATATAATACAGGATATTATTAATGATAATCACGAATTTCAAAAAGATCAAATGTTAACTTTGGAATTTTGGCTAGAAAAAGAAATAAAACATCTTATTTACAGACTGATAGTTCTCAATGCAGGTCAAAAACCGATGAGCATGCGTCATCAGATTGAACTCCTTTTTGTTGCCCTGAAGGAGAGATTAGAGTCTGACCTCAATTTAGAAATCTTTACAGAAAAGGATAGTTCTAGAAGAACTACTCCAAGAAAATATTCTCTTGATAGAGTTGCCTCTTGCTATCACTGTTTTTTATTAAAAAATCCTGAGCTAACAAAAGATAATATAGTTGCAAATGCTTTGATTGAAGATGATATATTAGACTCTAGCGAAGAAGAACTAGGGTGTACCTATCAAGATTTCAAAAATGCTTTTGCTTTATATGCAAAGCTTGATTCTGTTGCAGATAAAAAATACCCGGGAAGGACAGGCAAGGATATCCCTAGTGGTGTAAGTTGGTTTGGGAGCGAAAATGTGATGAGAGCTTTCTTTTCGGCTGTTGCTAAATTTTCCTCGTCCACTTCTCGTAAAAAACGTGTAAACAATGCCTTGGCACGGCTAGTTTCAGACTTGGATGATAGCTCTCCCAATGACGATATCCTAAGTTTAAGGGAGCTTCGTAAAATCGAAAATGGTTTTCCCACAAGGAAAGTAAACGTTGGATTTGCAACTCGAAAATTAATTTCATCTGGTTTTCGAGAATTTTTCAGAGAGGAAGGAGAAGTTGCCCTTAGAGACTGCTGGATAGCGGAGTCTGAATAGTGAATGCTATTGAGATTAAAAGGTTAATAGACGATGAGTTTATTGACTGTTTTAGGGCTGAAGAAATTTCTCAAAAAGATGAAATGCTTGTCATCAAAGGCTGGGTGATTTCCCCAGTGTCAAAAATATCTTCATTGCTTTATTCAGATGAAGATATAGAGATAAAAGATGAAGAAGGGGAAGTTTTAGGTATACTTTTAAGTGTGTCCTGGATGGTACACTCTGCATTTTGTGCTCTTTCCGAGTACAAGCAGATGGCATTTTTAGCCGATGCTGATCCTTGGGCTGATATTAATTCAGGCAATATTCGCTTTTCAACAGATTATCTTCTAATACCAATTATTAGGTATGGGGAATATATTCATGATTTTAAAAATACTTCGCCTATATGGGGGGGGTATTCCCATAAAAATAACTCATTAAATAATGATGTGAGTGAGGAAGATTCACAGTGTATAATTGCGAAACGTAATGTTCTACTGCCAACAAATCACCACTTTGTTAGTGCTGAGATGGCTACTCATGAACCATTTGCATTTCAAGCTTATCTCAAGCTTTACCACTTGTTGGAATTATCTTTTGATCTTGAGCTTGTAAAAAGTATAAAAAACTTAGGGGATGACCTTAAAGGAATCGGAAAGCTTTTAATAGATTCACACAGAAAAGAAAGGGATATACTACAAAATCTTTTCAAAAAATACATTAATGTCAATTCTGATATAGAAAAAGCTTTAGAAAAAGCTTTCGAGCCCAAATATTGGGCCAAGATAAAAGAGATTATGTTTGAATACGAAAAAGATGGCAACCCATTAAAAGATGTTAAGAAACTAAATAGATTTGATGAACTCGCTACTTTAGGTAAACTTTCCGAGGTAGAATGTCATTCAAAAAAAATTGAAACTAATCAAGACGATTACGAGCTGTTCGTTATAAAGCTTATTACTTACTATGTTTATCGTATTAGATGTTGCATAGCACACAATCGCATTGGTGAATATGTTATGTGTACCGACGATGAACCTATGATCTTAAACGTCATGATTCCTTTAATCAGAGAGCTTTTATGTCAAATTTACAAACAGAATACTAAAAAATATTGGCTTAATAAAGAATCCCAAAGGCGACATAATTATTCTTGCCGATTTTATGGTATAGGACCTGGGTGTATTATCAACTATAAGAATAAAGGCAAAAGGTGTAAAATTTGCGGTGGATAAATTTTTATATTAATCTTATTCTTAAATTTTGAGTCCATCAGTATTTAGGAATAATAGTTATCATACATGAGTGAGTTCTGCTAAGATTAGTCCTTATTTCATAAATCTTGCCGTTATTATGTCTACGCCGTGTTGGATTGTCGCCGCCGCCCAGCATGGAACCACAAAAAGTTAAGTTAATTTTCCCTTTTGCACAAAGAAAAATGTTGTGGGTTCCGGCAAAGTCAAATTAGATGTCGGAGTTCCGCAAAGAATAGCGCAAGAAGCAATGCGCCACAGCGACCCAAGACTTACGACACAGGTTTAGACCGACACAAAGCAAAGCAATTTAATATGAGAAACGCAATAAACAGCTTGCCATCTATAGTTGATGATAAAAAGTGGCCACCTATATGTCCACCAAATTTAGTACTGAACCGTCAAAACCTGTCTTTGTCTGTCTCTTTGGGAAACAATTATCAATCATTGTAAGTTGCTGGAAATGAACGGAGTTGTCATGGATTGTCATATGGTGATAGTGGAAAAGGAAATGGTCGGGGTAGCAGGATTCGAACCTGCGACCCTCTGCTCCCAAAGCAGATGCGCTAGCCAGGCTGCGCTATACCCCGACAGGTCTAAGCGGCTGATAAAGTACTCTATGTTTTTACATGCGCAAGGGCTATTTGCAATATTTGCGAAAAAAATATTATGCAATGCCAATTTGACGGCTCCGCCAAGAGTCTAATGCGCGGGCGCGGAGGCTACATTTGCCTGTTTTAGCTTCGCTTTAAAACAGCCAGCAGTTCTGACATTAGGCCATGCGCGCTGTCGCGCAATCTTTTATACGCCAACAGCTTTCGGCTTTGCCGACCAGCGATTCCGCCGCTGGATGGCGTCCGGACAACGTCCGGTTTTTATTCCGACTCTGTCGGTTTTTATGTTTTTCAGGACTTTTGGCGACTCCGTCCAATTTGACGGTTCCGCTAAGAGTCAAGGGAGCTGTTGCCGCAACGAAATAAAGCTTGTTGTCGCTTCGCATCCCAACAAGCTGCAGGTTTTTTATGCGCTATGCGCGCTGTCGCGCAATCTTTTATATGCCAACAACTTTCGGCTTTTGCCGACCAGCGATTCCGCCGCTGGATGGCGTCCGGACAAAGTCCGGTTTCTATTCCGACTTTGTCGGCTTTTTTATTTTTCAGGACTTTTGTCAGCTCCGTCCAATTTGATACAAAACAATTCTATTTTTTTTAAAATTGGAACAATCCTTTTAAAAATATGTCTATATTCTCTATAAGGTTGGCAACGAATCCGGATATTCCAAAAGTTTTGCCTGAGCCAAACAAAAAAAGGAGAGCCATGTCAAAGCATATTAAATACTTGGAGCTGTCTCTCGAAGAACAACTTGAACTTGAAACTGTGGAGAGAAAGCCATCCAGTCCGCAAGGGCTTGCTCAAAGGTGCAGGATTATTCTTATGACCGCAGAAGGAAGACGTGTCGAAGAAATAGAAAGCATTCTCAAAACTACAAGGGCAACAATACGCAAATGGAAGGACAGGTATATAGCGGATGGCTTTGATGGATTGTATGACAGTTGCCGTTCAGGGCGAGAGCGCAGGAAATATGACACACGCACTCGTTTGAAAATAGCCAGTTTTGCCAAAAAAGCGCCAAAAGCCGCGAACGAAAAGCCGCCGGAAGGGCGCAGGTTCTGGACAATAAGGACTTTGGCTGAGTTCCTCGGCATCAACAGAGGCATTGTGCAAAGAGTTCTGAAAAATGAATCAATCAATTTAAAAAAGATTGGCTAAAATTATGCATGCATAATGGCTGTCTTTTGGGTTGATTCCTGATTTTGAACAAGGATTTTTGAATATTGACGTCAAATGAATTGCTTTTCCGTTCATGATTTCTGAATTCTTGTTCGATATTCGATATTCAAAAGCAAGCAAAAATGCTTCTTGAACTGCCTCATAAAGCAGTCGTTTTTTACTTTTGGAGGAGCCGTTGATCACTACTTATTCTATAATTTAAAAAAATATCAAAAAAACTGGTTGCAGAATATTGAAACAACAGTATTGTATAGGCTCTTTTGTAGATATAGTTTAGCGATTGCATAAGACTGATAAAACTATTGGAGCAATTTGCGTGCAAAAGACTTAATTGACTTAAAAGTTGAGTTAAAAGAAGAGGTATTTAAATGGCAGTAAAACTCAGACTGAAAAGAACTGGCGCAACAAACGCCGCATGTCACCGTATCGTCGCTATGGATGCTCGTTCCTCAAGAGATGGACGCGCTATCGAAGAGCTTGGCTTCTATGATCCTAGGCATAAAAATGAACAAATAAAGTTGGAGCGCGCGGAATACTGGTTATCCCAGGGCGCACAGCCCAGCGAAACTGTTCAGGCCATCATTGAGCGCGCCCGCAAAGGCGAAAAGCTGAGCGAAAAGCCGAAAAAACAGAAGCTTTCAAAGAAAGCGGCGGCAAAAGTAGCGGAAAAAGCCGCAGCAGAAGCTGCAAAGGAAGCCGAAACAGCAAAAGCAGCCGAAACAGCAAAAGCAGAATAACTTCAGCTTGAAAAGCAGAAGAACAGTTACGAAACTTAAGGAATTTAAAAGTGGTTATTAAAAAACTGATGAGGTTTTTCACCGGCGGAAGCGCGGCGGAAGCTTCAAGCAATAAAAGACCTGAAGAATTGAAGGATTTGGAAGGCTTTGTCGACTATGTGGTCAGAGCCCTCGTTGACAATCCCAATCAAGTCAAGGTCAATTCGGAATTAGAGAATGAAGATTCAAGCATTATTAGAATAGAATGCTGCAAAGAAGACATCGGCAAGATTGTTGGCAAAAAAGGCAAAACAATTATGGCTATCCGCGCTCTTGTGAGCGGAGCAGCCGGGCGCCTTCAGAAAAAAGTCGCAGTTGAGGTTATAGACTAATTGCGGATTGATATAATAACACTGTTCCCGGATATTTTTTTTGGTCCTTTTAATGAAAGCATCATAGGAAGAGCCCGGGCGCAGGAGCTGGTTGAAATTAACACTATAAATTTAAGGGACTTTGCCCACGACGAACGCGGAACCGTGGACGACAAGCCTTATGGTGGAGGGCCTGGCATGCTGATGAAGCCGGAGCCTGTATTTGAAGCTGTGGAGTCTTTGAGTACTGAAAATTCGCTGGTAATACTTACCAGCCCTCAGGGAGAGGTCTTTAAGCAGAAAATTGCCAGAGAATTGTCGAAACATGAACATTTGATTTTTGTCTGCGGTCACTATGAAGGCGTCGATGAAAGAATACGCGTTGGTCTTGTCGACAGGGAAATATCCATCGGCGACTATGTGCTCACAAGCGGGAATTTGGCCGCGATGGCGATAAGCGACGCTGTTATAAGGCTCCTTCCGGGGGTTTTGGGCTCGGATGAATCGAAGGAAGAGGAATCGTTCTCGAATGGGCTTCTGGAGTATCCGCAATACACCAGGCCGCCGGAATTTAGAGGAATGAAAGTCCCTGATATGCTTTTGTCGGGAAATCATGGAAAAATAGCGGAATGGAGAAACGAGAAGGCTTTGGAAAGAACAAAAATGAAGAGGCCGGATATCCTGAACAAACAAAAGTAAATGGCGAATTTTGATTTTAAAAAATATATTATGATGGAGGTATAAGATGAACGTGTTGGATAAGATTAACAAGGAACAGTGCAAGCAGGACGTTGCCGATTTCAATATCGGAGACACTGTAAAGGTCCATACGAAAATTGTAGAAGGAACAACAGAGCGCATTCAGATTTTCACTGGCGTTGTTATTGCTCGCAAGGGCGGCGATGTTCAGGAAACTTTCACTGTGCGCAGAGTTTCCTATGGACAAGGCGTTGAGCGTGTTTTCCCGCTGCACTCGCCCCGCATTGCCAAGATTGAAGTTGAGCGTCGCGGAAAAGTCAGGCGCGCAAAGCTTTACTACTTGCGCGACAAGATCGGCAAAGCTGCGAGAGTTAAAGAACGCAGATTCAAATAATTTGAAGTCTGTTGCTGACAAAATGCAGCATATTGATTCAGATGACAAGCTCCTCGCCTATGAGAAAATCAAATGGGACGAGGGGCTTTTTTGTGTCGTCGGCATAGACGAAGCAGGCAGAGGGCCGCTTGCCGGGCCTGTTGTTGTGGCTGCAGTGGCTTTCCCGAGAAACTCAAAAAAAATCCCCTTGGTCAATGACTCCAAGCAAGTTTCTGAAAAGCAGCGCATTGAGATGCGCGAAAACATCCTTGCCACCCCTGGAGTGAAAATTTCAATAATAGAAATAGACGCCTCGGAAATTGATCGTCTTAACATCCTCAGGGCCACCCATCATGGCATGCGCGCGGCTGCGGACGAAATAGATGGCGCTCAGTTTGCCCTGATTGACGGACTGCCTGTTCCCCATTTTCCTATTCCATGCGAGGCGATAGTCAAGGGCGATTCCAAATCGGCCAGCATTGCCGCCGCAAGCATATTGGCAAAATTGCGCAGAGATGAAATAATGAGGGCGTATGCCGAAACATATCCGGAATACGCCTTTGAGCAACATAAAGGATACGGCACTGCTCTGCATCTCAAAGCTTTAAAGGAACACGGCCCATGTCCTATCCACAGAGAATCTTTTGCGCCCGTCCGGAACATTATAAATCCGCCGCCGGAACAACAGGAGTTTTCCTTCTGACCACAGGCATTCTCCGAAACATGGCGAAGCAAACAAACGAAAGCCTTGACAGATATTGAATCCAAATATAACAGCCCTTCTTGATGAAGCCGTTTCCCGCTTGAAGCGGACAGGAGCGGAGAACCCTGTTTTTGACGCGGAGGCGATATTTTCGGAAGTTTTGAACGTTCCTCGTTTGGAGCTTAGAATTTTTTGCGACCGGGAAATGCTTCCCGCTGAAATAGAAAAGATATCTGAATTGCTTGCGCGTCGCGAATCCGGGGAGCCTTTGCAGTATATTTTTGGGGCAGCCCATTTTCGCAAACTGACATTGCATGTGGCGCCCGGCGTTTTGATTCCGCGTCCTGAAACTGAAATGCTTGTGGATCTTGCGCTTGAATCCATTCCGGAGCGCGCCAGTATTTGCGATATAGGAACAGGCAGCGGCGCGATTGCTTTGTCGCTGGCCTATGAGCGTCCGGACTCGCGGGTTTTTGCTGTCGACATTAGTCAGGCGGCTTTGTCGCTGGCCGGAAAAAACCAGGCTGTGCTTCATCTTGAGAATGTCGCTTTTGTTTGCGGGGATTTGCTTGATTCATTTAAAAAAGAACGCTGTTTTGACCTGATTGCGGCGAATTTGCCTTATGTGACTTCTTTGGAATACGAGAGCTTGCCGCGCGAAGTGCGCGATCATGAGCCGGAAAATGCTTTGCGCGCCGGGGACGATGGCTTGGATGTGATTGCTCGTCTTATTCAATGCGCGCCAGATTATATGAGGGAAGGGGGACGCCTTATTATCGAGTTCGGCCCGGGGCAAACGGAGCGCATCAGAGAGCTTTTTGATGCGGCGGGACGTTATAAAATGCCGGAACTGGTAAAAGACTTGAGCGGGCGCGATCGATTTTTTACGGTTAGAATTTGGTAAAATATGAGAACTGGCTCTCGCATTTCCATGCTTTTGCATTTATAATTCTTTGCGATAGGATAATTGGGGCAAATAAAGTAAGGATTTTCAGGTATGCGAACTTCAGTTTTGGGAATGGTATTGGCGGGCGGAGAAGGCTCAAGATTGGCTCCACTTACTGACCAAAGGGCAAAGCCGGCTGTGCCTTTCGGCGGCAAATATCGGATTATTGATTTTGTGCTCAGCAATCTTATCAACAGCGGCATAAGCAGCGTTTTTGTTCTGACTCAGTTCAAGTCGCAAAGCCTTATGGAGCATATCATAAATGGCTGGAACATTTCCAGCAATCAAGGCCAGGGACGCTTTATTATTCCTGTTCCAGCGCAAATGCAGACTCAGGACAAACGCTGGTATTCAGGAACAGCTGACGCTATATATCAGAATCTTCACCTTATTGAGGACTT
This sequence comes from uncultured Victivallales bacterium, assembly GCA_964651145.1. Classification (GTDB taxonomy): domain Bacteria; phylum Verrucomicrobiota; class Lentisphaeria; order Victivallales; family GWF2-45-14; genus CAZYVR01. Next base: position 13,444 of record CAZYVR010000041.1, read on the forward strand.
CAAGCCGGATCTTGTCGCTGTTTTTGGAGGAGACCACATCTACAGGATGGATATTTCGCAAATGGTTGACTTTCATCTCAAAAAAAACGCGCTGGCATCTGTCGCAGCTTTTCCAGTTCCTATTGAAGAAGCCACTGAATTTGGGGTTATTCAAGTTGATGAGGACTGGAGGATTGTAGGTTTTGAAGAAAAACCGGAGAAGCCTAAGCCAATGCCAAACGATAAAACCATGGCTCTGGTTTCCATGGGCAATTATATATTTAACAGCAAAGATCTTCTTGGACTGCTCAGAAGTGACTGTGTCAATGAAGGAAGCTCGCATGATTTTGGAAAAGACATTCTTCCTTCGCTTGTGGACACAAAGCGCCTTTACGCTTACAATTTTAACTTGAACAAGATTCCGGGACAGTCATTCCGCCGCAGTGAGAAGTATTGGCGGGATGTTGGAACTTTAAAGGCATATTACGAAGCAAACATGGATCTCAGAACCGCCGAGCCGGAACTTGATTTATACAATAAACATTGGCCTATTTACAATTATCATTACAGCTTGCCCGCCGCTAAATTCGTGCATAATGAAGATGTTGGAATGGACGGCCTGCCAAGAATTGGCAAATCTATCAATTCTCTGGTCTGCGATGGCTGCATTGTCTCTGGAAGCACTGTAACCAATTCAGTGCTTTTCAACTCAGTGCATGTTCACAGCTATAGCACAGTCCTGAACAGCATACTTCTTAACGACGTTGAAATTTGTGAGCATTGCAGAATAAAGAACGTCATAATGGACAAACACGTGACTTTGCCTCCCAATACGGTTATCGGCTACTCTCGGAAAGATGATGAAAAACGCTTCAAGGTTGTCGATTTGAATAAAAAACTGGGAACCTGGCTGACTGTAATTCCAAAGCATCGCGCTTTTGACCGCGAGCTGGCAAAGGTGATTGAGCCTGCGTCTTATGATGATGAAGAAACAGAAGGCGGCAGCTAAATGGCTTGTTTTTGCAGGCTAAGGAGTAAATGGAATTATTTGTCCATCCTGTGAATAACGGTGTTTGTTCCAAAAATCAGGATCAGCTTTTTCCAGCTCTTCATTCCAGTGCTTCCATCTTTTGTCGTAGTGGTTCGCATAAACTTTTCCATCCGGCCTCTTTGAGGAGCCTGCTGAAAATTTAAATCCATTCCTGGTTTTCCAGCGGATATTGCGAAACTCGCCCTTTTTAAAATATTTATTGCTTCGCGAAGGAATGTATTTATATTCAGTGGAAGTTCCCGATGTCGAATCGTAGTAGACCTGGAGTACTTCATCTGAAAGCTTTCCCAGCTCGGCTTCGCGTATTTTAAGAAGCTGTTTGACTGATTTGCCCGAAACTGCTTTTTTCTCAGGCTGCCTCGTGGCTCTGTATTGTTTTTTAGCAGTTTTTTCTTTTTTTGCGTTTGGCTCTTTTGTTTTTAATTTAGGCTCCAACGGAACTTTTATATTATATTGAAGCTGTCGTTCTGGAGTGACCAAAAATTGCCTTGCGGTATTTTTTTGGACATATTTTCTAGCCCTAACACTCATGTTGTATTTGCCGGCAGGTATTCCCAAAATGCTAACGGAGCCTGAACGGGCTTTTTTTCTTATCAATTTGCCATTGGAGTTTTTGACCGCTATTTCAGCTCCTCTGATTGGCGAACCAGCCTTGGCGTCCACTACGCTTACGTTTAGAGATGCGACATTAACAATCAGTTTGCGTTGCAGAATGAGGGACTGCTTTTTGTCTAATACTTTCAGCTCTAGTTTATAGCGTCCCGGAGATGAATATTTATGAGTTACTCTGGCTCCTTTGCGTTTGCGTCTGCCATTTTCGAAAAGCCATTCATATCTTGGAGCTTTTGCCTTAATCTCTCCCTCACTTTTTGCAGTAAAAGTATATTTGCCATTTAGGCTGCTTTCGATTTTTACATTAATTTCAGGGTTTATAACCGAAGCTTTTACTTTGAATGTTACAGGAGAGTCGCCTGTGGTCGCCACAAGATAATATGCTTCCTTGCGGTTGGCTTCACAAATAAATGAATTTTCCCCATTCTGTGGAAGGAGACGCGCCAGTGGAACAGGATTTTTTTCTGTTAATATGGGTGTATAATTTTTAAAGCTTAATTTGTATAGGTCGGCTGCGCTTCCTTGCGGCAAATCAGCGCTTATTTTGAGCATTTGAACGCTCTTTTTGTCTTGAGCCGCGTCTGCTCTGTAGCCATAGTAATCTCCGGTGTAAGGAGATTTCATTTTGAAGTCGTTTGACTTTTCGACGTTTATTTTTTTGATAGTTTCAGGGATTCCCAGCTTTTCTTTTGGTACGGTATAAAGGTGTGCTGGACTTTGTGCGCTGAGGATAAGAAAGGCGGCAAATTCCTTGTAAAGTTTCTCAAGGCCAGGGCCGCCTCCAGCCGAAGCCTTCAAAGGGGTAAGACTGCTGCTCCAACCAGCTTTTTTGGCAAATCTTGTCCAAATGCTTTTAAATCCTCCCGCTCCCGGGCAGTTTTTTATCATGTAATCTAAAAACCATGCAGTTTGGTACTGATGCTGGCTATATGCGTCTTTGCTTTTGTGAGCCTCAGAAAAATAATCCAGAGGTCTGCGTATATAATCGCGAGTTATGCCTTGCCCCATAGAGCGGATAATCATCAAGTAATTGATTTTCTGATCCATTATTTTGCCGCTGTTGTTGTTCCATGCAACTCTTCCTGCCGCATAATCGGCGCACGCCTCAATAAACCAGCGCCAACGGCTCATTTTAAGCACGTTCATATATTGGTTTTGGATTTTATGGAAGTATTCATGAGCAGACTCAAAGCAAAATGCTTCCAAACTTGACAGGTTTGCTGGAATATAAATTTGCCCGGTGAACGAACTGAAGCGCGGTGAGTCATTGAAATTTCTTGCCTCATAAAGATAAACTTCAGTTTTTGCCGGCATTTTAAAGCCTGCTCGACTATATGCTCCATAAATTTTTTCCATGACTAGGGCTGTAATATCTATGAAAAACTTAATTTTAGCATAATCTGTATATCTTCCAGGACTGGGTTTGCTTGTGTCGGTATATCCTTTTTTGTCCATCAATTTAAACTGGTTGTTTATCAGGCGCGGACAGTTCATAGTTTTTTCGGAGTATATTATAAAATGGCTTGTCTCCTTTTTATGATAAAGCATGGAAGACATGTCAATAACCACAAAAAGACAAAAGTGGCTTGCTGTAAGAATGACCTGGTTCGGCGCGGCGCGTTCCAGTGGCACAGTAATCCATTCCGCTCGCTCGTGATCACGATAAGCGCCTATTAAAGTGGCTTTAGGAGGAGTGCTGTCTGGTATGTTAATTTTAATTTTCAAAGCTTTTTCTGGAATTTTTAAATTCCCGAGGCTGATGTCATATGCCGCCAAGATTTTTGCCGCTTTTGGAAGCCCCTTAATATTTCCAAGCTTTGTTACAGTCAACTCTCGCTTTTGTTTGAGCGCGCCTGCTGGAACTATCACTGAAACATTTGAGGTGCATTCAATTTTCTTCTCCGAAGATGACGGCTCCACTTTTCCGCTGTATAGCTTTTTCTCAAAGCTTGCTGATTCTGAAGGAGCCTCTATGGGAGCATTTTCCACTTCGAGAGACTTTTGCGATGCAGTTGAAACAGGGATTGGCGAAGCTTTTTTTCCAGGCGCGGCGGATTCAGCTCCGATATATGCCAGCCATGAAGTTATTGTAAATATCAGAAGAACAGGGATAAGCCCAAAAAAGCAGCCGGCAAGGCTGCAGGAAGCCCCCAATTTTAAATTTCTTTTCAGTTTTGACCATCGAAGGACAGCTATAAAGATTCCAACCCCAAGAAGAATAACAAAAAATATAAGCAAAGAGGAGCAGAGAACGGCAATAATGCCAGCGGAAGCTTTGTCCAAATTGTTTTCAGCAACATTGCTTTGAGCGGAATAAGCAGAAAATGACAGAAAAGACAAAGCTAAGAATATATATTTTTTAAAACTTTTTGATAAAAGTTTATGCATGGCAAATCCCCCCTTGTAATAGATAATCAAAGAGAATTTAGCCTGAGATATTTCTTATTTCAATGAATTGTTTATTTTTATTTTTATTTTTATTTTATATATATTTTTTGTCAACGACAATTTATTCAATAAACCTTTATGGAGATGTATATATGACATAGCATCCGCCTGCCAGTATTAGAGCTCCACATATCTTTTTCAGAATTACTGCGCCTTTGGATTTTTCGTTCCAATTCAGGTATTTCTGAACCATTTCGGCGGAGGTCCCGGCTGCAATTATGACCGCGCAGTGTCCGAGTCCGTAAAGTCCCAGCAGAGCTGCTCCGTAGACTGAGTTGCTGGTTCCAGCCTTAAAGGCAATGGCGAGAATTGGAGCCATATACGCAAATGTGCAGGGCCCCAACGCAACTCCGAACACGAGTCCGAGAATAAGCGCCGCCATCAGGCCTTTCTTTTTCATCGCGGTCTGTCCCGGCCCTGAAAAGGGAAGCGGGATGACTCCAAGCAAATGCAGGCCGACTATAAAAAATACTGCGGCAACCATGTAATTGCCCCATGGGCCAATATTTCCGGCTATCCGTCCAGCGGCCGCTGTGAGAACTCCAATCAAGGCTATAGTGATTAGTATTCCTGTTGAAAACAGCGTGGAGGTCACGAACGCGCGTTTGGTTGAAGTGCGCCCCTGTTCGTCGATAAAAGCGACAATCAAAGGAATGCTGGCCAGGTGGCAGGGGCTTAGAAGCACGCTCAGTATTCCCCATATAAATGAAGCCATGAGCGCTATTTCAATGTTTCCCGCAAGAGCTTTGTTGAATATGTTGAATATTTCGCCCATTTTCTACTTCTTTTTTAGATTTATTTTAAATTCAAGAAATTTTTTCAGAATGTCATCTTTGGAGAGAAAGCCCTCGTGCCTGAAAAGTTCTTTGCCGGACGCGTCAAAGAGTATCTGCGTCGGTATTATATTTATTTTGTATTTTTTAGCTTCGGCTTCATTTTTCCATACGTCAATGAAGTCAACGCGCAGTCTGCCCTTGTATTCATTTTTTAATTCATGCAAAACCGGCTCCATTGCTTTGCAAGCCACACATTTGCTGGCTCCAAGATCAACAAGGCGAGGCAGGGCTTTTTCGTTTTTTGCGCTTGCTACAGGCTCGCTTTTTATTGGTTCCGGCTTTTTCATGTAGATAGTCATGGTTATTGCTATGCAAAGCGCCGCTATTATGGCAATCTTGGACAAGACTCCGCTGTTTTTTTTGTTTTTTTGCTCTTCCATAATTATTGCAGCATCTTTTTTATTTCAGAGACAGTCGCGACTTTGCCCACACATTTGACTTCGCCGTCAATCGCCAGAGCGGGGGTCAGCATTACTCCGAATTTCATTATTTCGTTTATTTCCGTAACCTTTGTCACTTCGCAGTCAGCTCCCAGCTCTTCGATGGCAGTTTGCGCATTGTCAGAGAGTTGTTTGCATTTCGGACAGCCTGTTCCCAACACTTGAATTTTCATTTTTCTTTTTCTCCTGAATTTAAAAGAATTTTCCATATATCATACCGCTGAATGTGGCCATAACCACTACCAGCGACACATAGACCATTGTTTTTTTTGTCCCCATTACGCTTCTTATTACGAGCATATTCGGCAGGCTCAGCGCTGGTCCCGCCAGCAAAAGGGCAAGAGCGGGGCCTTTGCCCATTCCGTTATTGAGAAGACCTTGAACTATCGGCACTTCGGTTAGCGTGGCAAAGTACATGAACGCTCCGGCTATTGAGGCAAAAAAGTTTGAAAAAAGAGAATTGCCGCCCACAGCGCTTGACACCCATTCTGAAGGTATGAGTCCTTCTCCTCCGGGCTTCCCCAGAAGCATCCCCGATATGAGTATGCCTATTAAGAGCAAAGGAAGAATCTGCTTGGCAAAAGTCCATGACGATTGAAACCATTCGCCAGGCTCGGCTTTGTTGGTGGACGTGATGACGGAAAGGCCCAATACACCAGCCGCAAAAGCGATCATTGGATTAGATGGGAACACAATTGCAAGCGCAATCGAAGGCATGCTGGCAAGGATCAGATGAGTCCATTTCAATTCAAACCACATAGCGAGAATAGCCACAAAAGCCACGGCAAATCCGCTGGTCATCAGCCATTTGGCAGAGTAGATGGCGTGCCACAAGCCATGGGCTTCCTCCGGTTTTCCCCAGTTTGCAAAAACAAGAACGCCCGTCATGGACGCAAAATAAAGGGCGTTCTGCCATAGCGGACGCTTTACTTCAGGCTCTGGCATTGTCATTTGCGCCGCCGCTTTTGCCTGTTCTTCTTTGCGGAAGATAAAGTGCATCAGCAAGCCGATGACAATGCTGAAAATGATAGCTCCGAACGCGCGTGCCATTCCTAGGTTCCAGCCCAGTATCCGGGCAGTAAGGGCAATCGCGAGCACGTTTATGGCGGGGCCGGAGTAGAGAAATGTTGTCGCCGGGCCCAGGCCCGCTCCCATTTTATAGATTCCCGCAAACAGCGGAAGCACAGTGCAGGAGCATACCGCCAGAATGGTTCCCGAAACGGCGGCCACGCCGTATGCCAGAACTTTGTTTGCTTTGGCTCCAAGATATTTCATCACAGAAGCCTGACTCACAAACACGCTTATTGCGCCGGCTATGAAAAATGCTGGAATCAGGCAGAAAAGAACATGTTCGCGGGCATACCAGCGAACGAGCTCAAGGGACTCGATAACGGCCCGGTCAAAACGGGAGCTGCCTGCGGGAAGATAAAAGCATGCAAGAAATGCGCCGATCATCAGCGCGAGTATTTTCCATTCTTTTTTCCAATTCATTTTTCTTTCCTTTTTTTTGGAATAAAAATTATTTGTAGATTTCAGCGCGTGTTGTCGCCGCCGCTTTTTCCCTGTCGGCAACTATCTGTTTGTCGCTTGACAGCCAGTTGTTTATCAGCGGAAGAAGTTTTATGGCAAATTCGTTCCGCGCTTCTTCGGACAAACGGTATTCCACCCAGCGTCCGGCTTTGGTGTCTTCTATAAAGCCCGCATCGCGCAAAATGGACAAGTGTTTTGACACCGTGGAAAACGCGAGCCCCAGAACTTCGGTCAATTCGCATACGCACATGGGTTTTTCCTGAAGCATCTTAACTATCCTGACGCGTGTGCCGTCTGACAATGACTTTAAAACTTTTGTCAAATCTCTGAGCATTTTAATTAATCCATTCATTTCGTTATTTGACGAAATATAGTATCTGTTCCGTCTTTTGTCAAGAGTTTTCTCGTTTTTTTCTTAATTTACAATATGTTATATGCTTTTAATAACAGGAATATAATTGAAATGAGCGGCGAAAAAATATCAGTATTAGGTTTGGAGGCGTACTACGGGGGGAGCCACAAGGCGTTTTTGGACGGCTGGATAAAGCACAGTCGACATGACTGGACTGTCCTTGGATTGCCTGCGCACCACTGGAAAAGGCGCATGCGGCATTCAGCCATTCATTTTGCGGGCCGGACTGGCGAGCTTATGAAGGATGGCAAGAAATTTGATGCTTTGTTCTGCTCTTCTATGCTCAACTTTGCCGAATTCACAGGCTTGGCTCCGCGCGAAATAAGAGACACGCCCTCAGTTGTTTATTTTCACGAAAATCAATTGACATATCCGGTGCAGGATAGCGTGAAGCGCGATTTTCAGTGCGCCTTGACCAATATGACATCCGCGCTTGCCGCCTCCGAAGCATGGTTCAATTCTGAATTTAATCGCGATTCTTTTCTGGACAAGCTCCCGCAGCTTTTGAGAAAAATGCCGGATTTTCGTCCTTTTCAGGAAGTGGAAGACATTCGTTCCAAATCAAAAATATTCCATCAGGGAATAGCCGAAATGCCAGCGCGCAAAACCAGGGCTCCAGGCAGGCCCATGAAAATCATATGGGCATGCAGATGGGAACACGACAAAAATCCGGAAGATTTCTTTAAGGCTTTGGATATTCTTAAAGCGGAAGGCGTTCCTTTTCGGTTGAGCGTGCTCGGCGAACAGTTCAGAAGTTCCCCCGAAATATTTGAAAGCGCAAAGGTGCAATTTAAGGACCATATAGACAAATGGGGATTTGATGAGAGCCGCGAGGAATATATTGATGAATTGCTTGATGCTGACGTGATGGCGTCAACCGCAATACATGAGTTTTTTGGTATAGGAATGTTTGAAGGAGCCTCTGCCGGAATTTTTCCGCTAATGCCCAAAAGACTCGCTTATCCTGAAATATTTAATGATGAAAACGGGGAAAACATCAGACAGTTTTTTTATGACGGAACCCCGGAAGGCCTGGCCGCAAAATTAAGCGGGCTTGCCAAAAAAATATCGGACAACAAATCCATATGGAAAAATATTCTGACAGACGGCATGGAGGTAGCGTCAAGATATTTCTGGCCTGAAATAGCCGCTTCCATGGACAACGCAATCGAAAGGCTGGCAAAACAATGAAAGCTTTAGTGTTGAAGAATATCAAAAATATTGAAATAAAATCCGTTCCCGTTGAAAAGCCAGCCGAAGACGAAATCGTATTGAAAGTGGAATATTGTTCAATATGCCGAACTGACGCCAAAATGTGGAGCCAGGGACAGCGCGACCTTAAACTGCCCAGAATATTGGGCCATGAGATTGCCGGAGTCGATCAGGAGACCGGCAAGCGCTTTGTTGTATGGCCGGGAAGGTCTTGCGGGGCCTGCGCGCAATGCTTGAGCGAACATGAGAACCTGTGCGCAAACATAAAAATAATCGGCTTTGACAGCGATGGCGGCTTTGCGGAATTTGTCAAAGCCCCGCGTCAAAGCCTTGTCCCGATACCCGACAATATTCCGTCGCGTCTGGCATGTCTTGCGGAACCGCTCGCTTGCGGAGCAAATGCCTTGGATCAAATTATCCCAAGGCCCAATGGAAACATTTTAATCTATGGCGCAGGCCCTGTCGGCATAATGACAGCCATCGCGTCCGCGTCCGCTGGCCTTAATGTGTCCATAACGGACAATCAGCCTGAAAAAATCGAAAAGTGCGCCAGGTTATGCGTTATGAGCAATATTGCAATTGTCGAAGAGCCCAGGGACTCGACATATGACGCGATCATCAATGCGACGCCTTCTTCGGATGCTTTTGCGGATGGCCTTCGCAAATTGAAGCCAGCCGGGACATTTGTCTTTTTCGGCGGACTTGCGGGAGGCAATGACATTCCCCTGAAGGTTCTCAATGAAATTCATTACAGGCAATTGACCTTGACCGGGGCTTATGGCTGCGCAAAACGGCACATGGAGCAAGCATTGAAAATAATGAGCTCAAGAATAGATCTGTTCGAGTTCCTTATTGAGAAGACAATAACCCTTGACGAAGTTGCAAGCGCATTGCCTGATGTGCTTGCTGGCAAGCACTATAAATACATCGCAAAAATGAGCTGGCGTTAAATCATTCAGATTCCTGAAAATAGCTATTCTCAGATGTAATGCTCGTTATTGGCGTTATATTAGGAAAAATAGTCAGAGGATATATATGCGCGTTTTAAAGGATCTTTTTGATAGAAACAAGAAATGGGCAGAGAAAATGAAAAAATCTGATCCTGATTTTTTCATGAAGCTTTCCAAACAGCAAAACCCGGAATATTTATGGATTGGCTGTGCAGACAGCCGTGTGCCTACAACTGAGATTGTTGATATGCTCCCTGGGGAGATTTTTGTCCACAGAAATATTGCCAATGTCGTGATTCACACAGATCTTAACTGCCTCTCAGTCATTCAATACGCAGTGGAAGTGTTGAAAGTCAAGCATATTATTGTTTGCGGGCATTATGGGTGCGGGGGGATTAAAACAGCTCTGGACAATGAGCAGCATGGATTAATTGACAATTGGCTTAGAAATATAAAAGATGTATATCGGTTTCATCAGGCCAAGCTTGATGCAATTGAAGATAAAAACAAAAAAATCGACTTGTTGTGTGAGCTTAACGTGATAGAGCAAGTGCAGAATGTATGCCACACCACAATAGTGCAGAATGCCTGGAAATCAGGGCACAAGTTGGTTGTTCATGGCTGGATATACAGCATTGAAGATGGAATACTGAGAGATTTGAATGTTTGCGTCGCCAGTGGGGACGAAATATCTGAAACCCACCGGATAAATTAAAGCGCAAGCAATTGCTCCGTTTTTGCCTTCCAGGCTGCATCCAGGCACAGTCCGGGTTTTGCCACGAATAGCATGGAGCATTTTAATTTTCTTTACAGTATGAATTTTACGTGTTTTGCTTCTGATAGCTCTTTGCTCAGCGAGTCCATGGATTCCTTGTTGTTGAATGCAACTGTCACTTTCAGGGTTATGAACTTGCCGTTTTTTGAGGCATTGCCTTTTATCAAAGGAGAGTCTATCCCGTTTTTTTTAAGGATTGCCGCCACTTCTTTTTCCGCTTCTTCCTGGTTGTCGTCTGCAACGATTATTTTATAGTTCCAGGCCACCGGGAATTTTAATTCTTGTTTCTCAATCATTTTTGTAAACTTCCATATTTATTTTTTCAAAGAAAATCTTCATGAATTCAGCGCGTTCTTCGGCTATTTTTTTGCCCGTTGGCGTAAGCATTTTTCCGGGAATGTGCCTGAGCTTCACAAGGTATTCACGGTATGCTGTGTCTTCGCTGCTGTAGGCTTCTGAATTCATAGCCGCGTCTTTTTTGTTGTGAAGCTTGGCGCCGAACCGTCCGGCAAAATGAAAAGCCCTGCCGAT
>CAZYVR010000042.1:0-24074 GCA_964651145.1 uncultured Victivallales bacterium
GCGAGGCGTTGCCGCGGACAACGCAATCCTGATATTTCATTGGCGTCAGTTGCGCCTGATAAAAAAAGCTTGGAGACAGTATTTCTGCAATGGCTCTGGTTTCGCGCGCGTCGTCGATTGCGTAATCGAGCAGCCGCTTTCTGTCTGTATGCCAAGTCTTTGCTATTTCCTTTCCATCAACGTAGGTTCTGTTTTTAGCCGCCACGCCGAAATGCCGCGCGACGTCTTTCAAGCCATACCCTTCGAGGTCGCGGTGAATTATGTCGTACAACTGGGTCAGGTGGAAGGTGTCGATTACATGCCTCCCGAAAATATCGTACCTGGTGTAATTGATGGTTCTTTCCGCGGCTGAAAAGCGGGAGTTTCGCTTTTTTATAATTTCCCCGCCGCGGCCCAGGCTCAATTTTACTTTGTGCCTTTTGGCTCTTGTTTCTATAAATGGAAGGTCGAACCGGAGGATATTATGTCCCTCCATCACGTCAGGGTCCCGCTCTGAAACAATTCTGACAAATTCCTCCAGCAATTCTTTTTCATCCATGTCGTCCAGGGATATGCGCTTTTCCCATCCTGTGTTGTCGGACAGACTTATTATAATGATTTTATCGTCTTCACGCACAGGGTTGGGGAAATCAAAGCCTTCGGTCGTGAGTGTTTCAATGTCAAACTGAAGGCGGCGGACCTGCCCAAAGTTCATATCCCGGAATAGCCTGAAGCGCTCTGACACAAACAATTGTTGAGTCAAATCAGAAATGACACGAAAGGGCGCGTTCAGCGAGGAGGGGCTTGTTTTCGTTGAGATTTTAAGATGCTTAATGGCTTCTTTATAGACAGAAATATTCGAAAAACGGGCAATATGAGCGTAAAGCGCATTGCCCGACAAACTCTTCAGAGTGAATTGCCCGGCGAAGTCATTCAGGAGAGCCGGATTGCTCAGGAGCAGAAAAGGCTCGAATTTTACGGCTATTCTTTTCACTCCATCGCTGTTTCGTTCAAATAGGACAGCCTCGCCGTTTTCCAATGGTTCAGCGGCAACTATTCGATTGTATCGGGACTCTACTATTTGTTCTAAATCCATAATTTAACACAGCCGAGCCAACGGCATTGCCTTATTTGTTCATAATAACTTTTCTCAAGAACTGATTTCCGGCTGTTTCATCTTTTTCTATCTCTTTTTTTACTTCTTCAGCAAGCTTCAGGTCTTTTTCCTTTGCTCCGGTTGTCGGCGTCACTTTTTTGGGCGTTAAGAGGACAACTATTTCATATGTCCTTTTAACGTCTATTTCATGCCTGAACAGGTATCCGATGAACGGAATTGAGCCAAAAAACGGGATGCGGTCGTCCTCCTTGGTTATGGCGTCTTTCCGCAATCCTGAGAGAGAAAACATTTCGCCGTCTTTGAGCACTACGTTTGCGGTGGTTGACCTTGTGTTTATCCTAGGGGTGTTATTCTGAGACCACCCCATAAGGCTGTTTACCTTTGCCGAGATATCAAGAGTCATTGTTTCTGTCCCTATTGTCGGAGTGATCGTAAGAGTTATTCCAACTTCCGCTTTTTTGTCTACCTGATCCTTGTTGGCGTAATAGATTTGATCCACAGATGATATAGTTGCCAGCTGGCGGTTTCGCGCCACAACAACCGGCCTGGAAAGAATTTTTGCCTTGCCTTTGCGGATAAGATAATTGAGCATGTCGGCGAGCGCGCGAGGCCTTATTCCGTTCAAGTTGAAGCTTTGCGCCGCATAGCGGGCAACGCCGGTCGGGTTGCCAATGGCTGCTGCCTGAGCATTGTTTTTTGTCCTTTCAAAGTCGAAGCTCATGTCCACGCTTTCCGGAAGCGCCGCTTTCCAGGCATTCCAGTCGAGCCCGAAATTAAAGTCATCGTCCATTTCAATTTCAATAATTTGAGCTTCAATTCGAACCATTTCAGGGGGAATGTCTATTTTGGGCAAAGTATCCATGGCGTCCATAAATTGACTCGGAACATCGCAGATATACAACATATTTATAGTATCGTCCGCGAACACGGTTCCATCTCTGCTCAGTTTTTCAGCTTTGATAAACGGCGCCAGTTCAGAAGCCAAACGGTTTTTCATCATATATGTAATAGACGGGTCGCCGGAGTTGTCGTAGCTTGTTCCGCTTTTGTCCAGTTCATCTATTATCTGGTTGATAAAGGGAAACTGAAAAACGGGCGCGGTTACGACAAGATAATTGTCTCCTGTCTCAGTGTTGGTGGTGGATTCCACCTGGCCGCCCTCTTTAAGCACCATTGTCTTCAAAAATTCTTTTATTTCCGGCCCTACCTGAGCTTTCAGCTTATATATTTTTGCTATGTAGTCTTTGTCGTCTTTTGTTTCTATCACTTTTATCACGCTGCCCACTGCGGGCGTTGATGGCACTGCGTTGTAAAACAATTGTCCATTAGTGAAAGGAGCCGCGTTAAAAGCAGGCCATTGAGGGGAGACCGGGCCTGTTGATTTATAAGGAGAAGGCTGCGTGGGTTGGGCCTTGCTATTGGCTGTTTTTGCCGTTGAGTCTTCTTTCAAATATGTTTTGGGTATTTGTTGAGGCGAAGTAAGGTTTATTTGGATTTTTGTATTTTCCCCTTGGACTTGGATAATTGCAAAAAACATGCCGAGCAGTAAAAACTTTTTCACGGTGTTTCTATTCCTTTCGAGATTATTTTACAGGGCCATTCAATTTGTCGCTGTTTTTCTCTGATTTCTGGTGTTTTATTTTCTCAATTTTATCTTCAATATCTTTTACTACAGCAGCCTTGGGAAGTTTAAGCTTTTTGTCTTTTATCAACTGCTCTTCGAGGCTTTTTGCTTCGGATTCGATCTCAGGGTCAACCAACTTGTTCATGGCCGCTTTAGATATGGGAGGGTAAACCTGTATGATTGATTTGAGGTCTTCAATGTTTATTTTAAATGGAATTCTGACATTGTGGATAAGGGCCGTCGCCACAAGATATTTTATTCGCCTGACAAGAACTATTTCCCCTGTCAAACTCGTGCCGTCATAAAAAACTACCTCGGCCAGATTCTTTTTGCCTATGTATTTCATGCCGGCCAGATCTTTAAACATTATTCGCAAGGTGGCTGCGCCATGCTTCAAAATGACCTCTTCAGTGTAAAAATGCTTTCTCCCCTGAACAACATAAAGCTTAATGTCGGTTATTACTGTTTGCTTCCCTGATGAGTCTATGGCAAGACATACTGCCTCTTTCTCTTTTGCCCAGACAGACGACTGGCTCTCTCCGGAACATGCGCACACACATATCAGCGCGGCAAATAAAAAAAGACACACTTTCATGTTGTTTCCTTAACGTTATATTTAATTTATTCGTTTATGTTTTTATATTTGGCTGGCAATTTAAATCCCTCTATAAACATGGATTTCATTTTTTCACGTCTCAATTTGAAAGGCACCTTCATATTCGCCACAAGCGCGGTTCCTATCATATAATGCGCTTCTGAGGAATTGCTTAGAAGCTTGACCTTTAATGTTTTGCCGCCTTGGAAAAAGAGTATTACGTTTTTTGTGGTCCAGTTGTTAATGCAGCCTGCCAGTTCATTCAGCTTCAGAGTCAATGTGGCGTCTCCTTTGAGAACATCGAAGCTTGTCGAATAATAGGTTCGCGAGCCGCCGGTTATAAGAATCTTCAAATTGGTTACTTTAGTACTGTTTCCTTCGTTGTCCGTTATAATAAAATCAGGCATTTCGACGGATTTATCGGCGCGCATTTCCATAGCTGTGATTCCCATCGCAAACGCCAACAAAAAAACGAAAAAGCGCAATGTTTTCATATATTCCACCTTATTATTTTTTTATTTTATCAATTTTTTGTAGTTTGGCGGCGGTTGAAAACCGTCCATGAAAATAGATTTTATCTTTTGTCTTTCCAATTTAAAAGGAACTTTGGCGTCCGCTATAATTGCGGTCCCTATTATATAGTTGGACTCCAGCGGGTCAATTATCAGCTTGGCTTTCAATATTTTTCCGTCTGTAAAAAAAAGCGTTATTTCTTTGTTGCTCCAGTCGTGAATAAGGCCCGCTAGCTCATCCAGCGTCAAGGTCAGAGTCGCTTCACCTTTAAGCACTTCAAAGGTTTTTGAGTAGTAAGTTCGCGAGCCGCCGGTTATAAGGATTTTTAAACCAGTGACCTTAGTCTTATTTTCCTGAATGTCTGTGATTATAAAATTTTGATTTTTTATGAATCCCTTTCCATTTTTTGAGTTGTCCGCCCGCATTTCCCATGTTGCAGTTCCGGCCAGAAGCGCCAAAGCAAAAAGCAAAAAATGAAAAGTTTTCATGTTTATGTCCTTAAATAAAATAAGAAATTTAATTTTTTTATGCCTAAAAACAATATATCTTAATGTTATCCCCACTTCAAATAGTTTTAGGCAGAATAGAAATTATAGAAAGAATTCGATCTTATTTTAATTGAAATTTGACAATCTCTGAGTTATATTCAGCTTTTATTAAAAGGATTATAGTAATATTGTTCGTGAACTAAATTTGGACAACTAAAATTGTGGGATAAATAAAATGAAACTAGGCACAAAAATCGGCGGCGGTTTCGGAATAGTAATTATTATTGCTTTGGCTATTGGCATCGTTGCGTGGTTAGGGATATCCACCTTGAACAAAGATCTGGCAGAAATTTCAGATATAGTTTTGCCGTCAACTCAGAACCTTTTGCTCGTTAAAGCTGAATTCCAGCAGTTTAAAATTATCCAGGGCTCCATGCTCGACACCAACCTTAGCGATGAAGAAAGAATCGCCGAAATGGAAAGAATAACAGAAACAAGAAAAATTTATGGCGGCTATATGAAGTCATATGAAGTCCTTTCCAGGACCCCGGAAGAAGAAGTCATATGGAAAAAATTCCAA
This sequence comes from uncultured Victivallales bacterium, assembly GCA_964651145.1. Lineage (GTDB taxonomy): Bacteria > Verrucomicrobiota > Lentisphaeria > Victivallales > GWF2-45-14 > CAZYVR01. The sequence goes on from CAZYVR010000042.1 coordinate 4,897, forward strand.
GATTCATTGAGCGTCTGGAAAATTGGCAACGATAAATTTTTTGAAGCATTCAGGGAAATTGTAAAAACTGGCATTATGACCCCCATCATGCTTCAGCGCGATATTGAGCAGTTCACAGGCGACCATTATAAACTTGAGGTTTCTTTGCTGAGAGATATTTTCTTCAACGAAACCTTCAAGGGCGGAGATGACTCAACCCTGTGCCGCTTTGGCAAATGGATGGCTAAATTTAAGACTTCAAACAAAAATCTTAACAATATTCTATCAGAAATAAAAAAACCTCACAATGAATTTCATACATATGTGCATGAAATCAAGAATTTGCTGGCAAAGGGCGGCAAAATTAACAAAGATAAAGCCGAAAAATTATTCACGGAAAAACTTAACACAAGCATGGAGCAGTTTTTTGGATATTTTGGAAAGCTAAAAGCAGAAGCCAACACCGCCCGTGAATATTATAAGACGATGCAGAATCAGGCTTTAGTTATATGCGCAAAGGAACAGAAAATAACTGAAGGGTACCTGAACGAGCTTGTCAGTATGAATATTAAGGTTGCTGACGAAGCCAAAGCATCAGCCGTTGCTTCAGCTTTCTTCGCTAAACTTCTTACAGTTATAGCTTTGGCGGTGGGAATTCTCGCCGGCATTATAATAGCAGTCATGGTAACCAAGTCAATAACTGGCCCGGTAAGAGGCGCAGTCGGACTTGCGCTTGCAATGGCTGATGGCGATATGACTCAAAGGCTCGAGATCAAATCAAATGACGAAATAGGCGACATGAGCAAAGCGTTAAACTCAACTTGCGAGGCCCTTTCGGAAGTTCTTGGCGATATTCAGGACAATTCAGAAGCCCTTGCCGCGGCTTCCGAAGAAATGTCGGCAGTGGCTTCTCAGCTTGCCTCCGGCTCCGAAGAAATGTCGTCTCAGTCCACTAATATTGCCGGAGCCACAGAGCAGATGTCCGCTAATATTAAGGCCGTTGATGACGCCGCAAATGAGATGGATAAAAACTCGCAGAATGTTTCTTCCGCCGCAACCGAAATTGCGACCAGCATGAATACTGTGGCCGCTGCGGTTGAGGAAGCGCAGACAAATGTATCATCAATGGCATCCGCATCCGAAGAAATGAGCACCACTATTAATGAAGTTGCGCAAAATGCCCAGAAGGCGAACGAGACAACAAACAACGCCGTTGATTCTGTAAATGAAGCATCTAAACAGGTTGGCGATCTGGCATCCGCCGCGCAGGAAATCGAGCAGATTATATCAGTGATAGTGGACATTGCCGAACAAACCAAATTGCTCGCGCTCAACGCCACAATCGAGGCAGCCAGAGCTGGGGAAGCCGGAAAAGGCTTTGCGGTTGTAGCCAACGAGGTCAAAGATTTGGCGAAGCAGACAAATGACGCAACTGAAGACATAAAGAAGCGCGTCAAAGACATGCAAAATTCCACATCTACCACAGTTGAAAGAATAAACAACGTCACTGAAGTCATTCAGGAAGTGAACAACATTGTGACGACCATCGCGGCCGCAGTTGAAGAGCAGAATGTGACTATGCGCGAAAACGCCCAGAAAGTGTCTCAGGTGGCCGAAGGCGTTGAAGACATAAACCACAGCGTGAGTGAAGTAAACAACGGCGTAAATGATATTTCCAAAAGCATAACGGATGTGGCGGACGGAGCCAACGTGACGGCTAGAAACGCGGCAGAGGCAACTGTGGGAGCTCAGGAAGTAGCCAAGAATATAAGCGGCATAAGCGATGCAGCTCAGGATTCGACTAAAGGCGCGCAGCAACTTAATGCCACAGCGGAAGAGCTGGCTGGCATGGCGGCTTCGCTTCAGACAATGATGGCCAAGTTTAAGGTTGACAACACAAGCGCGTCTAGAAAACTTTCTGGCGACGCCTCAAAAAGCAAAGTAGTTGCCAAATTAAAAAACACTCCGGCTCAATTGCCGACTTTGGATGATATTTAAAGATATCCCGCAAAATTAATTATTTATGCTGGAAGAAACATGTTTTCTTCCAGCATTTTTTTTAATTAAATTCTGCATCACGCGCAAGCGCCATTAGATGGCTCCGCGCATTAAAGAAGCTCTGAAATTTCCTTGGCAAATTTTGCTATGAGCTCATCGCTTTTTTTCAGGCTGAGGCCTTCGGCTATCAGCCTGATGATAGGCTCTGTGTTTGAAGGGCGGATAAGTATCCATGAATCTTTGAAATCAATCCGTATGCCGTCCATCTTAAGTGGGTTTTGATCAGCGTATTTTGCGCCAAGCTTTCGAATTATATTCTGAGCCTTTGACGCGGAACAGGAAAATTTCATGTTGCCCGAAAAATATTGCGGCAGTTTGGCGAGGATCTCATCAATATTTTCTGATCGCAAAGCCATCATCTCCAGCATTAGAGCCATTGACGCAAAACTGTCTCTGCAAGGATGGACAACCGGCCATATTACTCCGCCACTTGAGCCTTCGCCCCCTATTATCGCGCCTTCCGCAAGCATTTTGCTGGTCACATTCACTTCACCCACCGGCGAATAGGCAATTTGACATCCATGAGATTTTGCCACATCCTCAACAGCTTTTGTTGTCTGTATATTGACTATGACTTTCCCTGGAGCCCGGGAAAGAATATGCTCCGCCGCAAGCACTATTGAATATTGCTCGCCGGCTGGCGCCCCGTCGCCTTTGACAATCGCAATGCGGTCGCCGTCGGGGTCTTGCGCAAAACCGATAATGCAATTGTTTTCGCGGACAGCTTTGCCAAGCTCCTTTAGATTTGCAGACACTGGCTCCGGCGGCCTCCGGAATATCCCGTCGGGCTCGTCAAACAGCGAAATAACTTCACAGCCAAGCTCCTCCAGAAAGGAACGGCTGAAAAGCGCGCCTGCTCCGTTGCAGCAATCCACGGCCACTTTGAATTTTGCCGCCCGCACTGCCTTCACATCAATATTCGCGAATATCCTTTTTTTGTGGAATGCAAAGGCATTGTCAATTGTTCTTATGCTCCGGTAATCCTGCTCTTTTATGTGCGTGGTGTCCGGCTGGTTGTAAACGCCCTGCAGTTCGTTTGCCTCCGTGTGGTTAAGAAAAATTCCATCCGGACCGATAAATTTGAGCGCGTTCCATTCCACGCTGTTGTGGCTGGCGGTGATGGCAATCCCGCCGTTGGCCTTGTATTCGTCCACTATTATCTGGACTGTAGGAGTAGGCGACACCCCAATGAGAATAGGCTGGCATCCCACAGAAAGCAGTCCCGCGATGACCGCGTGTTCAACCAACGGGCCTGTCTGTCTCGTGTCACGCCCGACAATAACTCTGCCCTTGCCCACATATTCGCCAAAGGACGACGCGAAATCAGCCACCAGCTCTGGCGTAAGTGACTCTCCGACCACTCCACGCACTCCGCTTACACTTATTTTAAGGTTTCGTCTGAAGGTCATGACGCCGCCAGCCTTTCCAAATGTCCTCTTATATTCATTGCCGCTTCTTCCGCTTCGTCTTTGGTTTTCCATTCGACAATCATGCGCACCACCGGTTCGGTCATTGAGGCGCGGAGATGGATCCAGCCATCTTTCCAGTCAAATCTGAAGCCGTCCTCTTCCGACACCCTGGCATCCGGATAATGATTGCGAAGCCCTCTCAACATGTTGTATGCATGCGCGGAAGGACAGGGTACTTGTTTTTTTACAATATGATACCGAGGCAATTCCTCGGCAAGCTCCGCAGAGCTGCATTTGTTGAGGGCCATAGCTTCAAGAATCAGCGCCATTGCCAGATAGCCGTCAAAGCCGGGCGTAGATTTGGAAAGCGCCACGCTGCCGCTTCCATCGCCCGCAAGTTTTGCGTTTATTTCATTCATTTTGTCTATGATATATGCCTGGCCCACCTTAGTTTTAAAAATATTGCAGTTATGCCTTTCGACTATTCTGTCGAGAGTAAGGGTAGAGCAGCAGTTTGTCACCACTGAAGTGTTTTCCGGGCATTTTGAAAGGATATGGTTTGCAGTCAGAGGGAATGTGTATTCTTCTGAAAGCGTTTCACCTGAACTTGTGACTATCGCGCATCTGCTCATGTCGCTGTTGAAAACAAAGCCGGCATCTGCTCCCAGCGGCTTCATTATAGATTGCGTTTGGGCGCTGCTTCGCGGGCGCGGCTCCGGATCATGCGGAAGTATGCCGGAGTTAAGATTATTGATGGCCACAAGCTCGACGCCGAGTCTGTCGGCAAAACTGTCGGCAAGGCCTGAGCCTGAGCCATTGCAAAAATCTGCGATGACTTTATATTTTCGGGATTTTACAGCATCCGTGTCTATTTGGGAGAGAAGCATGTCCAAATATGCTTCTCCAGCTTCTTCCGGCGCGTTTTTAAAGGAGCCTATTTTATTCCATGGCTTATAATTGTATCTGTGCCCATGGTAAATGTCAAAGAGCTCCTGCAATCGCACGTTGTTGAAATATGCTCCATCTTTTGAGAAAGGCACAATTGCGTTCCAGACAGCCGGATGGTGTCCGGCTCCGAGAAGCAGCGCTCCGTCAGCCTTCAGATATGGAGCAAGAAAGTGAAGGAGGGGAGCGGGCGCTATTCCCGCATTATAAACTTCGCATCCGCAGCTCATGAGAGCGGACACTACGGCGTGCCTGAGCATTGTGGATGAGAATCTGGTGTCGGAGGCCACAACAATTTTGCCCCCTTCCATGTAAGCGCCCATGGCTGAGGCAAAATTAATAGCCAGAAGCGGAGTAAGGCCTGCGCCTATCTCGCCTCTCATCCCAGCCGCGCCAAGTCTCAAAAATTGCATATTGTAAGCCTGATGGATAAATGCTGGACTAAGTCGACAATTTTTTGATGCGCTCTTCGGTGCAAACTATTTCGGTGATTCTCATCCCGAAGTTTTCATTCACCACCACCACATCGCCTTTGCCGATAAGCACGCCATTCACTTTAAGGTCAATTGATTCGCCGGCCATTCTTTCCAGCTCTATAACAGAACCCGGGCTGAAGTTGAGCAAATCTCTGATTTTTATGATTGCTCTCCCAAGTTCGGCGCTAACTGAGACCGGGACATCAAATATCATTTCCAGATTTTGTTGCTGGCCTTCAGCCGTTGGAACCGGCCTGTCAACATTTGATATCTTGCCGAATTCAGCATCGGCCACATTTACAGCTTTATTTTCTGGCATCTTCTTTCTCCTGAAAATTTATTTTTAATTTTTTTCGTGTTTTAGTTTAATTCAAAGGACAGAGCGTCGCCTTCTTCCACGTTGATTCTTTCATTTACCTTAACAAACAAATGATCTTTGATCTTCCCTGGCCTGCCGTTAAACATCGGACTGCCTGAAATCAGAACAGAAACCGGCTCCGATATTTTTTTGTCCAATACAATTATATCTCCAGGCTTCAAATTCATCAAATCGCGCCCTTTAAGCTTGGCTGAGCCAAGATTCACAGAAATAGGCATTGGAACCTTCAATAGAGAGTCCATGACTTTCTGGCGCGTGTTTTGATCGGCTTTTTTGCCGTAGTAACTGTCCATTTCACCGGAAATATCGTCAAGGTATTCGTTTACCTGTTGAATCATAGGCAATGGATAGCATATGTTTATGATTCCGTTTGCAAAGCCTATTTTTGTGTCAAAAGCCAAAACAACCACTGGAGCGTCGGAAGGGGCCGCCTGAATATATTCCGGGTCGGATTCCGATCTTTCTCTTTTCAGCGTGACTTCCATAAGCGAATTCCAACATACCTGAAGCCGCTCCAGAATCCTTTCAACAAAAGGATTCATTATGGAAACCTCTATTTCAGTTGGCACTCTTATTTCGGTTTCAATGTCGCCCTGTCCGCCAAGCAGCATGTCCACAACTCCGAACACCAGAGACAGGTTTATCTCGATCACGGCAACGCCAGGCAAGGGCTCTGCCGAGAATACAACGCAAAGAGTGATATTGGACAGCGAGTTGGTGAATTCGCTGTACTGTTGCTGTTCGGTGGACACCAGATTAAATTCAACGCCAGTTCTTAGAAAAAGAGCTAAAGTAGACACCATGTCTTTGGCAAACGTTTCATGAATTGTCTGGAAATTGCGCAGCTGATCTTTGGTTATCAGATTCGGACGGCGAAAATTGTAATCGTTTATACGGTGCGTGCCTTTGTCCTCTTCTTCAAACTGATCAATTTCCCCTCTCTCCATTGCTCCAAGAAGAGAATCAATTTCATCCTGATTGAGTATGTTGGGCATATCTTTATTTTTCCTTTACTGGACAAGAAAGCTTGGGAAGTAAACGTAGTTGACTACTCCATCCACTTTTTTATGTTCAAGCATTTCATTGAGTCTGTCTTTTATTTCTTTGGCTAACATTAATTTTGCGTCTTTTGAGAGCAAGCCGGAAAGGTTCCGGTCCGATATGATGCTGCTTATTTCAGCCCTGAACCTGTTCAGCATACCATCCGGGGCGTCTTTTGATTTGTTCTTGAAATATGCTTCCATATTGCTGTTGCTAACCTCCAAAACCACCGTGACCTGCGCATAGCGCCGTCCCTGTGTTTCTTTGATGTTAACCTTAAAAGGATCAAGGGATATCTCTTTGATATTTGTGTTGATCTCTTTTTCGCTGGGAGCGTCCGTTGTCGGCACCATTGCTCTTACCACAAATATGGTGACCACCGGCGTCAGAGCCATTACAAGCACAGAAAGGACAATCAATAAAATGACAACCGATTTGGTTTTGTCGGCGCTGACTTCAATAGAAGGCTCTTCATTCTCAATCTTTTCTTTTGGTTCCTCTGCTGGCATATCTGTACCCTTCTTTTAGTTTTGCATTAAGCATTAATTTAGTTTTATTGCTTCTTTATATAAATATAAAAATAATTTCCCTGTCTAGGCACCGCTTTCTGGCCTTTAGATTTTATTTCCCCGAAATAACTTGCGGTTGTGTAGCCGGCGCATGACATCTTTGAATATGGCACGGCAGAGTGCAGATGCAAATAAAGCATAATCTGCTTTGCTCTGGCCATAGCAAGGGTGCGGTCATTATTAAAATTGTCCAGCTCATCCGTGTAACATCTTATGCTGACCTTATAGTCAAAAAGAGTAAAGCCTATTCCAGTCTTGTCCAGATCAACTTTCATTTCCTGCGGTATTTTATATTCTCCTTTTGGAAAACGGCCTTTTATTTTCAGCCGCAAATATTTTCCAAGCTTGGAGTCGCTGACATTTGCTTCTGTGTTTCCTGCTCCTCCGGAGCTTTTTACAAGGTCTTCATGGATTCCTTTTTCTTCATTGTCGCCGGAGTCGGGGTTTGGAGTTTTTGAGCCTCCTTTTCCAAAGAATATGTTTGTGAACATGCCTATGCCGCCTTGCAGGCCAAAAGCGTCTCTTACATCCCCGATTCCTTCGTTGAATCCAGATTCCTGATCAGGAGCCATTGTCACCATGAGAATAAAAAAAGCAAGCAGTATGGTCATAAGCGCAGTGAACTGCCCCATCCATGACGGAGCTCCTAATTGGACCTTTTTCTTTGCCATATTGCTCCCTTTGCGTTAAAGATCCTGACTCTGGTTTATCAACTCTGTTATATCCACCTGATTTATTCCTATTTCTTCTGCAAGCAACAGGTTTATATGCGGCTTTTCCTTGCCGTCAATAACTTTATATCCATAACTGAATCTATATTTTGCCACATTATACTTAACGCGCAGCATGTCGCTTATTGCGTCAATCCGCTTGGTGGCAAGAGCCCAACTATTGCTCTGGCCAAGATTGAAAAATGCCGTGACCTGCAATTCGTTCGCGACAGAATTGGCCAGATTTGCAAAACTTTCCAGCAACTTTGGCGCGCGATAGTCAAGCTGCGCGGAGCCTGGCTCAAAAAGTTTGTCAAACTCAATATCCACAGAAATGCCTTGCTCCAATTGCTTGGCGGACACAAAGTTTTTAAAGCCCAGCTCCATGAGCCTTTCCCTGAACTCATTGTATCTGTTTATAACTTTCATGGTTCTCAGATTAACAACCGCGCTGTTTTCTTTTTTTATCATAATTTCTTTTTTGCCGCCGCCTTGGACTTCGCCACCCACTCCGTGTTTGTCTTCTTTGTAAAGACTTATGTCTGGCCTCTCAATGCCCGGCATAATGCCCAAAGCTCCCTGAAGACCGCCGATAACATCCATCAGCTTGGCTTCGTCCGGCGTTGAAAATGAAAGAAGCAACACAAAAAAAGTGACCAGCAGGGACATGCAGTCTCCCATTGTCATCATCCAATCAGGACATCCTTCTTCGTAGATGATGTTGTCATCTTTTTTTGGCATGCAAACTCCAGAGTTTTATAAAATTAACCTGCGGATGCCTGTTGCAACACAAGTCTTTCTGCAGGACTGAGATATACTTCAAGCTTTTCGCCAACCACCCTCGGGCTGTCTCCGGACTGAATGGAAAGAATGCCAGCCAAAAGCATCTGCTTCAAATGGCCTTCTTCCTGTGTGCGCTGCTCAAGCTTTCCTTGAATCGGAATACAAAAAAGGTTGGCAAAAAAAGCTCCATAAAAAGTAGTAAGCAAGGCTGTCGCCATGCCGGATCCTATTTTTGAAGGATCGGAAAGGTTCTGAAGCATGTTGATCAAGCCTATAAGAGTTCCTATCATTCCGAACGCAGGCGCATAGTTGCCCATGCACTTCCACATTGAATGCCCGATTCCATGTCGCGCTTCCATATTTTCAATTTCCATTCCAAGAATGGAAGAAACTGAATCTGCGGGATTGCCGTCAACCAACATTTGAAGACCGCGTTTCAGAAATTCATCCTCAATGCCGTCAAGACGGTCTTCCAGAGCCAGTATCCCATCGCGTCTGGCCACGGTTGCCAGGTCAATCAATGTCTGATACCATGGCGATATGTCCAGACTGCCTGCGTTAAGAATTTTTTTCGTCACCGAAAAAACAGCCTTAACCTTGGGGAGTGGAAAAGTTATAAGCGTGGCCGCTGTTGTGCCGCCCAAAGTAATCATGATAGACGCAATATCTATAAATGAAGCCGGAGCTCCGCCAGTAACGATAGCCCCCAATATAAGGACAAGCCCAAGAAGAATACCAACAAGTGTGCCTAGATCCATAATTATCGAACCTGATTTTGTTTAATGTTTCTTTTACTATACAACCTTTCAGCTGTTTCGGCAATCAGCAAAGAGGCAGGCTCCTGCGTTTATATTTGCCCAAAAACAACTGGCTGCTATCTATCTTCCGTTTCCTCTGTCTCTTCAATTAAAACAGTCGCCGAATCTTCTTCAGTGTCATGCTCTCTCCTGGCTGAAACCAAAGCTGGCATATTGCAGCGCCTTTTGAATTCAGTTATCCGCTTTATAATTTCCTCCGGAGTTTCAAGGACTATTATATTGCGCCCGTTTACCAAGCCCACCAGAGTGTCCGGCACCAGTTCGATCTTTTCAATAAGATCGCAGTTTAAATACTTTTCCTTGCCTGTCACGTCTGTTATCTTAATCAAGGCAATTTCTCCTTAAATGTTGTTTTTTTATGACGTTTTGCGCTCTAAAAACTATAAAAAGTTGCAGAAATCAATTCAAAATCGCAACAATGATCAACTTTTATATTAAGCCCATCGTCTTGTTGCATGAGCCTGAATCTTTTCCAATATGTCTTCCAGCGACTCTTTGACTAAGATATTGTTTCCATCCAAAAGCGCAATAAGGGTTTCAGGTATTTTTCTGATTTCCATTATGCGGGAAACATCAAAAAAATATTTCTCCCCTCTGAGTGTTGTTAATTCAATCATAGCTCAAGCGCTCCTATTTATTGTTTTTATTTGAGAATATTGTCGCAGATAGCATGCCAATCATATTTAAGCTTGGCGGCAAGTATTTTAATTGGATAATGCGCTGCCTCAAAAGCAATGCGATGGAGCCATCGAAAAAAGTCCTGAATAATAAAAGCTTCCGGCGGAGCCGGACTTTGTCAGGGCTTAGTCCAGCGGAAAGCGCGCATGGCGCATTGAAAGCCTGCTGATTGTTGGGACACAAAGCGACAACAAGCCCCTATTTCGTGCCGCGACAGCACAAAAGACATATTATAACACTGCAGCTTATTTTAAAGCGCATCAAATAAGCTAAAATTCGGCTGACTTGAGCGTTGACATTGTCTCAATACTCAATGGTTATTCTTGTTAAAGAAAGCGGGGGCAAGTCTATAACGCAGCCATCATAGCTTTTTAGGCAAACACTTTTAATTAGTTTAGACTTATGAAAATTTTCAGGAACAACAATATTTACATTTTCAATCCTATATTTTTTTGAGCCGGCAACAGTTAGCTTATCTAAGCTGTAGGCAGTGTTTTGGCGATTAAGTAAAAATAAATATCCTTTTCTGCTCCCTTTAAAAAAAATAGAGTTTATTTCAGAAGTTTTTCTTCCTATTCCATTAAATAATTTTCCTTTTGGCGCTTCAAAATATCTTTGATTTTTTATTTCCACTGAAGCTATTTCTGAAGAGCTTGATATTGGCTTGGCAAATTGGTGAAAAAGCTCCCAACATCCATGTTTTTTATAATTTTCTGTTCCGAAAAGATAGGGCAAATTATGCCAGTTTGCGATAAATATTGCAGGTTCTTTAAATAATTTCATCAAATAATCAATGCTATAAAATGTTCCCCACCATGACTTTCTGTAAGAGTCCCTTTTGAAAGATTTTGAACTATATTCAGTGACCCATATTTCCTTGTTTTTATAATTCTTTTTTAAGTAGTCAATATATTTGGGGAATTGCTGGTCTGAATAAGCAAAACTGTATTTTAAAAATGCATTAAGATTGCTAGCGTCAGCGCTTGTCAATTCACTCACGTTATCATCATTTTTAAGAATGTGAAAGAGTTCTTGCTGGTTCATCACGATTGGGCCGTAGGTATGAACACTTATGGCCTGATAGTTTAACGTGGCAGATGCGATGGCCTTATTCCACTCATAAGCCCGTTGATTATTTTGATTTTTAAATATTGAGGAGCCGCTTGTAATTTTATTAAAAAAACTCATTTGAGAATATATAGCAGAGTGAACCAGCAGTGATATAGGCATGTCAGGGAAAACTTCATGGATTTTTTTTGATAATTTAGCCGCCTTCTTCAAGTAGCTTTCAGGTGAAAAAGCATTGCTGTAATAACTGAAATACAGTTCATTTCCCATTTCTATTCCATAAGGAATTACGCCCAAGGATTTGACTATATTCATGTATTCTAAAGTTTCATTTTCGCTATAATGCATGTTTAAGACCAATATAAATGGAGCTTTTGTTTTTTGTATCATTGCCGCAAAAGAGTTGATGTCTATTTTTTCCTTGTTTTGCTGCAATAGTTGAGTTGTTTTATTGATAGCCTCTTTGTGATGCTCTCCCTTTGCAAAGAGTTTCACTCCCCCTGTTTTATAATAATACCAATTTGCTGGCGTTCCTCCAGGGAAACGAGCGGTTGGACTGCCAAGTTGCCTATATAATTTAATGAAGCTCTTGTGATGATAAACAGCTTTGTCCCAAATAATCTGAGTATTTAATCCCCAAACAGTTTTTCTCAGCGGCTGAGTCCTATTTAAGTCAATTTTAACATTTAGTTTTACCTTTGACTGTTCCAATTCTATTGTATTGCATCCATTCATGACCATTGCCAATAATCCAATGGGCATACAGAAAAAAACAACTGCAATTTTAAGCATTTTATATTTCCTTGATTTATTAGAGCTTATTTTCACAGGCAAAGCTAAAAGTATTTGTTGATTCTTTTGCAATTGCCTCTTTATGTTATTTTGTTTTTAATGGTTTATAATGCAACAGGTCATTGCTTATTGTTATAAAAATTTTCAGGGTCGTTGTTGGCAAATCTTGAAATAGGTATTTCCGCCAAGCGCTTTTGGCCCGCATGCCCATCAACGTATAGAATATTAGTCATTTTTTGATGACGAAAATCAAATTCCGTTATTGTGTCAAGTGAATTGGGAACAAGTTTAAATGAATCTGCGCAAAGGAGGCGAGTCGATGAATTTTTAACATTTGTCATTTTGTTTAGTAATTCAGGTTGTATACTTAGCCATGCCTGATTGGTCATATGAGCATTGTATGAATAGCTGGCAGCCCACCAGTCAGCCCAATATTCCCCCATCCCCAAGTCGGCATTGCTCCATTTTTTTGTGGGGCATAACGCAACTGGAGCCACAAGTAAATTTTGACCTGGAGTTTTTTGTGTTATGCTCAGATATGATGTGAAAATATGATAATTAGTGAATGTATAGCTTGTATTTTCTGTGCTGGTTATTGGAGCCCATCCACTAAAATCTTCCGCGTATTGCATAGTGGCAAAGCCTATTTGAGCAAGATTGCTTTTGCATTGTATAGACTTTGCTTTTTTACGCACTTTGCTCAAGGTGGGCAATAGCATGCTTGCAAGAATTGCTATGATTGTTATGACTAGCAACAGTTCAATAAGTGTAAATTGTTTTATTTGTTTCATTTGCCCTCCATTTGAGCATCTTTATCCTGTCTTGCCTTGGCGGTTGTGTTTCTTTCTGTCAGTTGCACTGGCAGTATTTTTTCAATGGGTTTTGTTAATGACTGCATGTTTTTTGAGGTTATATCTTTAATCAATTGTTCAGCCACTTCTTCTCCTAGTTTCCTAAAAGGTTGATGCACCACTGTAAGGGCTGGGGTTGCAAATTTACTTAACATCGAATCCCCATATCCAACGATGGAAAGGGTCTCTGGAATTTTGATATTCAGCTCGTATGCGACCCTGATACAAAGCATCGCAGACGTTTCCCCCCCGCAAAAAAAAGCAGTAGGGCGCTTTTTGCTTTTCAAGAGGCTGCTTATTTTGTTTTGAAAATCAGTTGTGTCTTTTTCAAATACAATCGTTTTTCCAGATGCATTCAAGTTGAATTCTGCCATCACAGCGGAATAGGCTTTTGCCCTCAAAACGCTGAACAATGATTTAGCGCTGCCGAAAGTGGCAAAATATATATTTCTATGCCCAAGCATGCGAAGATGATCCAGGGCCAATTTTGTGCCCAAAAAATCGTCTGAAAGAACCCTTATGCCTGCTCCGGTTCTCAACGATTCTCCAACTTCTGCCACAGGTATGTTGTATTTGCTTAATATGTTGAAAATTTCATTGACTTCTTCAAGCTCGATTGAACGGGCAATAATTCCAGCCAGCCGCTGGGATAGACATTGCTTGACAACATTTTTAATATTGTTTTCTTCCCATGGAATTAATTTTACATGATATCCTTTTTGAGCGGCTCTTATCATTGCTCCCTCTATTATTTTTGCAGAATACTCAGTCCAAGAGTTTTTTGCGACAATGCCTATTACCTTGCTTTTGCCAGTCAGCATAGAGCTGGCTATTTCATTTCTGAAGTAACCCAGTTTTTCTGCTGTTTCTTTCACTTTTTGACAAGTTTTTTCAGATATCTTTAAATCATTATGACGGTTATTCATTACAAAAGAGGCTGTAACTCGGCTTACGCCTGCGGCATTGGCAACATCTTTCAAAGTGATTATTTGTTTCATGAAAAACCTTCTTTAATTTTACTTAACACGTATTAAGTATACCTTAAAAAAAAGATTTTGTCAAGTGATGTCAAGAAAACAATAACTATTTTAAAATGAAATTAGGCAAGAAGATGTAGCCGCCAAAAGTCCAGCACACTGTCGCATATAACTTTCGGCTTCGCCGTGCTTTTTTTTTGCAACAAAAAACCTCTTTCAAGTTTTTATAAACCTGAAAGAGGCAAATTTTTATTGTTTGCGCGTTTTTTTTATTTTGCGGGTTTTTTGGCCGCTATAAGGTCGCCGCGACGGTTCTTTGAAAAAGCGCTTATGGTGGAGCCTTCAACCGCCGGACGCTCTTCGCCGTAGCTGACGGTCTTCATGCGGAAGTCTGACACGCCCAGATTAACCAGGTAGTCCTTGATGGATATTGCTCTGCGTTCGCCCAGGGCGCGGTTGTATTCTTCGCTGCCGCGCTCATCGCAATGTCCTTCAATAATCAGGCAAATGCTTGAATTCTTGCTCAAATAGTTGGCCACGCTTTCAAGCTTGGCTCTTTCGCTGGTGCCGATGCGGTCCTGGTCGTAAGCAAAGTAGATGGTCGGCAGTTTTATGGTTGAAATAGGAACCCAGCCGTCTTTGTCGGCTAATGATAAATTTCCTTCTTCCCAAGGGCCGATTTTTTCTCCGCTGCCCGGACCGGCCAGCGGTTGAGGGATTGTTTCGCCTTCCACTTTATCAGATTGACATCCTACTGTCAAGATTAAGCACGTCATGACAGACCCCACGAATAAAGCTTTAAAAAAATTCATCTTTCCTCCCTTGTATGTTTAACGTTTTATTATAGATTAATGAGCTTTGTCTCTTATTAGTATAACTAATTTAGTATGACAGCAATTGCAAGTTAATTGCGATAATTTTTTGAAAGAATGAGTTTGTTGCATTAAAAAAATAGGACGGGCATTATTTTATGGAAATTGACTGGAAGAATTTGGAATTTAAATATATGCCCGTCAAATCGCATATCCGCTACAGCTATCGCAATGGGAAATGGGGTGAAGGCCAGCTTTCAAACGATCCGAATATAACCCTGTCCATAGCGGCGACATGTTTTCATTACGGCCAGGCTGCTTTTGAAGGGCTTAAAGTGTTTCGCTGCAAAGATGGAAAGGCGCGCATATTTCGTCCGGAAGAAAACGCAAAAAGACTGCAATCCACAGCTAATCATATAATGGCTCCTGAAGTTCCGCATGATATTTTTATGGAAGCGGTCTTCCAGGTAGTGAAAGACAACGCCGATTATATACCTCCGTATGGCACAGGCGGCTCGCTTTATATCCGTCCGCTTTTGATCGGGACTTCAGCTCAGATAGGCATTTCTCCTAGTCTGGATTATGAGTTTATTGTCATGGCAATGCCCGTTGGCGCATATTACAAAGGCGGGATAAAGCCTGTCCACGCATATCTTGTGGAGGAATTTGACCGCGCGGCTCCAAGCGGAACCGGCCATGTCAAAGTTGCCGGGAATTATGCGGCGGGGCTGAAGCCGCGCGCGCTGGCTCATTCAAAAGGCGCGTCTATCGCCTTGTTTTTGGATGCAAAAGAGCACAAATACATTGAGGAATTTGGAACAAGCAATTTTATTGCGATCACCAAAGACAACAAGTACGTCACTCCCGACTCGAGTTCCATACTTAGAAGCATCACCAATTTGTCGCTTATGAAAATTGCGGAAGACTGCGGCATGACAGTTGAGAGAAGGCCGGTTCACAAGGATGAACTCGCTGATTTTGCCGAAATTGGCGCATGCGGCACCGCAGTAATCATCACTCCGGTCAAAAGCATAATGAGCGAAGGAATTACTTGCACATACAGCGATGACATAGGGCCAGTTTTGAAAAAGTTGCATGAGCGTATGATCGGCATTCAATATGGCGAATTGCCGGACACTTACAATTGGCTGGTTGAGCTGGACACATAGAGCATCCCTTTTTTTTACCAGTCTTTGTCAATGGCTGCTCTGACTTCTTTAACCCATTCGCGAACGCGATCAGGGTTGCCTTGCACAGTTTCGACATCTTTAAGGGTTATGTCTGTGTGGCAACCGTTAGCCTTGCATATTTCCAGAGCGTGTTTGATGGATGTTCTGACACGATCCGGGTTCAGAGTTTCTGCAATTTCCGCTGGGTTTGGCCGATAGCTCAAAATGTAGTCGCTTCCTATTTGTTCCGCACATTTTTTTAAGTCGGCAAATGGAGAAACGGCAATTCGTCTGAGGTTTGGGATCTGGCGGAGCATATCGATTTTCCTTGTGAGATCTTCGCAGCAGCCGTAAGCCACGAGTCCGAATTTTTTGAGGATAGGCAGTTGGTATTGCAACAGAAACTCATCGTGCATGGCGGGAGATATGAGAGTGTATTCCTGAGCGGCCATGTATCCCCATAGTTCTGAGCGTTTGACGCCGTTTGCGTTTGGCACAGGGTCTCGCAATTCTTCCGAATACGGCATTGCCTGATTCTGATGAGCGCATAGACCCCAGTCTCCGGCTGCTTCAGCCATTTCATGATTTTGCATTATTCCGTCTCTCATAAATGCGAGAATTTCATGCATCCATTGAGGGTTGTCCATCATGTCCATCATTATGTTTTCGATTCCGCGCAAATGCCCCAGGTCAGTGGAAATGTCGCCAGTCCACATGCGGCAAGCGGGGCCACGGTCAAGGTTTATCATGATGACATCGCCTACGGCATCCTGAAGCATTGACAAGTTTTTAGCGGTTTCCGCTTCATCTATTTCGTGGAGTGGAGCTCTCATTTTTGTTATGTCGTCCAAAGATTTGAGAGGATAGTCTGTTTTGTATGCTCCGCCAAGTTCGCCTGTTGAGTGTTTGGCTATGTTTATGCCCCAGCCCGAAAATTTGAAGACAACTCCCATTTCAAGCCAAGGCTCAAAAATAGAGTCATCATCAAGGGAATGCCAGAATATTTTTTTGCGCAATTTTTCTTCATGCTCCCTGAATAGTGGGTTTTCGCATTTGCATTGCGATTCAGGCATTTCTTTCCACGCAAAGGCGCGAGTATAGATAAGCGGCCTTGTCATTTTCAAGCTGTTATGTTTTCGCCATAAGCTTCGCCGTTTATCCTGAATGTCTTCATTGCATATTTCAAGATAGCTTTGAGCCAGTTGCCTGATTATTTCAATGTCTTTTTTCATTGTTTGTTCCAATTTAACACTGTGTCTATCATTGCAAAGTATTTGTCTGTGCAATCTGCGCCATGTCCTATCAGATATGGCGAGGCGGTGGGGCAAATGATGAGTCCTTTGCTGTCGTCAAAACAAGTTGATATAAGCTGTTCGGTTTGCTCCCTTATAAAATTGCAGTCTGTCTCATAGAGATGCGCTATCTGGATATTGCCTTCAAGTGTTGTTTTGTTGCGCAAGGCTTCCTTTGCTTCTTTTGGAGTGATGTCTCCCATTGGGGGCGCCTCAAAAGGATGCAGCACATCGGCTCCAAGCTCCACAAATCCATCAATTACAGTTTTTATTGAGCCATGGCTGTGGATATGGATTCGGCCTCCAGCATTGTGTATTATATCTATTATGGGCTTGTCGTATTTTACATTGAAATCAAAAAAGTCTTTGCGGCCATGCAATGGGGGGACAATGTATTCTTCTCCCAGCATTGAAAAAAAAGGCCCCATATTTTGTTCTATCAATATTTTGACTCTCTTTTTGAGTATTTCGCATTCTCTTTCCATCAATTCATGAACTATGTCGCGCTCCAGCGCGCTCATTAGCGCAAAGTTTTCGGAGCCAAACAGTTCGACCACTATTGATGCCGGATTGCGGTTCAAGGCTGCTTCAACAATTCCACGCTCTCCCATTTTTGCAACAAGCTGGAAAAAATCTGAAGAGTCTCCTTTTATTTCAGGCAAGGGCAAGGATAAATATTTTTCAGCGTCTTCAGCGTCTTTTAAAAAATAGGTTTCATGAAGCCCCGGCTGTCCGCGCAAACCGACTAAACGGGAGGATTGAAGCTCCCCTTTTGGCGTGCGCAGGATTGTTGTTATACGCTTAAAATTTTCATCGTATTCTTCTTCTCTTGTCTCTTCGGGCAATCTATTGACAAAAGAAATTCCTGAAGAACAAGCCTTGAGTTCGCATTCAGCAAGGACGCGTTTTCTCAAATTGTCATATGTGGAATCCATCTCCTTGAATGGAGATATGCCGCGCACATATATGCCGGGCCTGTCGGTTTCTTCGTTATAATAGCAACGGCGCAGTCGTTCGCGTGAAGTCATTTTATCCATTTTTCTAAAAACCTTTATTGTTGCAATTTGTCATAATAAAGCATATCGTATTTTGATTTTATAATATTTTAAGTCTATAATCAATGGACTAATCAGAGAATAATTTGGACTAATACGATATGAGCTATGATTTATTAAAATATCTTTCAGTGACAAGCTGCGGAAAGGTTTTTTGCAAGCCTGACTGGAGATGGACAAAAGAGAAAAAGTCGAAATGGAACAATTTTGACCTGTGGACAATAATAGACGGCAAGGGGGCTATGGTTATCGACGGGGTTAAATACGAATTGAGTTCCGGCGATTGTTTTTTTTTGCGCGACGGCATTTCTTACATAGGGACAACTTGCATAGAACAGCCGCTTGTCGTTATTTATTCTCATTTTAATTATTGTGACAGTCGCGGCGTGCCAGTGTTTCCCGATAATTCTTTAATGCCGAAACTGCACCGCAAAATATCCAATTTTCCATTTTTTTCTCAGATTCTTGAACGAATAGCAAAGCTAAAATTTGAGCGGCGCGATGCGGAAGCGGCTGATTGGCTCAAGATTGCGCTTCTTGAAATAAAGCATCAGGATGAAAAATATTGTTTGGCTTGTGAAAATTCAAAAATTGCGAACTTTATACAAAACTTGTGCAGAAAAATTCGTGAGCGGCCGGAAAAGCGCTTCAAGCTTAAAGATGAAGCGCGAAAAGCATGCTATTCCACTGACCATTTTTCAAGGCTTTTTAAGGAATCAACAGACTGTTCTTTCAGGGAGTATATTTTGCGTTCCAGGATGAATGCGGCGCGCATGCATTTGACAAGCACAGTCTACAGCATAGGACGCATAGCTGAAATATTAGGCTACAATGACATCTATCTTTTCAGCAGGCAATTCAAAAAAGAAACAGGGCTATCTCCCTCCCATTATCGCGCCTCTTCAAAGTGAAGCGGCGCGAAATTGTGGAGGCGCTTTTAAAGATATTCGGCGGCGGCGGCGGCAAGGTCGCTGCGTTCGCTGCTTCTTAATGTCATATGTCCGTGCAAAGGCAATTGCTTGAGCCTTTCCACAGCATAAGAGAGGCCGTTGCTGGCAGAATCCAGATACGGGTTGTCAATCTGGTACGGGTCGCCTGTTATAACCATTTTGGTGCCTTCTCCGGCGCGGCTGACAATTGTTTTGATCTCGTGCGGAGTAAGGTTCTGCGCTTCGTCCACAATCAGATATTGCCTGGGAATGCTGCGTCCGCGAATATAAGTTATGGCTTCCATTTCAAGTATATGATTTCTCATCAGGTCGTCTATATATTTGCGAACAGACTGCGTGTCTTTTTTGTCATTGTGCAGGAGGTAGT
>CAZYVR010000043.1:0-23991 GCA_964651145.1 uncultured Victivallales bacterium
TTCCGCCGCTGGATGGCGTCCGGACAAAGTCCGGTTTTTATTCCGACTACGTCGGCTTTTCTATTTTTCAGGACTTTTGCCGGAGCGTTCTGATTTGCGCATTATTCGAGCGTTCGCAGTTTTTTTCTGATAAGTTTTTCGTTGAACATATAGCAAAAAGCTTCCCCATGAAATCCCAGTCGCTTGTCTTTTTTTGCGAGAGGCAGAGCTTCTTTCAGGTTTGCCGCCTCATCCTTTGCGATTTTTAGGAATTCAGGCAGTTTTTTATCTGACCATTTTCTGCGCAATTTGTAGGCTCTGTAGGTGTTCCATGCGCTGCGGAATACATGATGGCACATCCATGCGCAATTCAATTCCTCTTCCTTCCGTTGCCCGCTTGTTTTGCTTAGCGCTTTTTCCAGAATCAGCGCGCCTTTTTTCCATTCGCGAGCCAGAGTTCCCAAGCCGCGAACTATTTCTTCAAGCGTGTACTCGCCGAAAGAGTTGTCAAGCATGTCGCCGCGAACTTTGTCCATCAGCCATGAGCGTCCGCAAGGGACATTGTCGGCCTGCTCCGGCTTCAGGGGATGCGCCAAAGTGTAGTTAATTGGGCTTGAATACAAAAAAGGTATTGAAAAAGGATAAAAATCCATTGCCTTTGCAAATTGAAGCCAGGCTTCCGTCACGTTTTTTGAGTCGCAGCCGGAGAAGTATTCAGCCGCAAACAAAGACAGTTCAGCTTTTTTGCTCTTTAATTCTTTTTTTGTCAGAAAATAATTGAAGGCGGCAGTGTTAGCGCTTATCATGTTGCCAAAGTTCCAGCACCCCATGAAGCCTGCGATGTCGTTCTCCCTGATGTATTTCGCTTTATCGTAAAGATTGCCAATCAAAGACAGATTCGGGACAGTAGCCAGCTCATGAGTCGTTCCTATTTGAAGCTTGGCGACAACCCGCAGTCCGGCTTTTTTGGCGCAGGCAGTGGAGTTTTTGAACCTCTTTGATGGGCCAGAATATGAAAGAGAATACTCGTCGACTGCGCGTTTTTTGCCAAGAATGTCTTTTGTCGCCCCTCGCTCAAAGCCAGCCATGTAAATTACATCTTTGGGGAGGTTGTTTATAATATTCGGACTGGGATCTTTCTCGTAGGCCATCCATGACCAGTTCCAGGCTATTATTTCTATTTCTTCAGAGATGGATTTTATGCCGTCGCGGAGCAGTTGAATGATTTCATTCACAATCTCAGTCGGATTTCTTTTCGAGCACCTGGGACAGTTGATGGGCCTTTCTTCGGCGTAGCCGCTTCCATCAATCATATATCCGCCGCGTCCCCAGCAGTGCGACGGGTATTCGGAGGCGGTTATAAGAATAATGCCGCCGAGTCCGGGCAGTTCTTTTGCCAGCGCGCTTGCTGATGATTTAAGGTATTCTTTTGCTTTGTCTGTTGAGGTGCAGAAACTGTAAACGGTTATGTCGTCGTCGTTGTCATCTTTTATTGTTTCGCTTGTGCCGGCAATTTCGGGATGTTTTTTCCAGAAGGGATTGTCCGCGGCTATTCCACGCGGCGGCTGCATATATATGAATACTTTCAGCCTGTGGGAATCCGCGCGCTTTATAAGCTCGTTCATGTTTTTCTGATGCAACTCGGAATTCTTCCCGAATTCCGGGAACACGTTTGACTTGACAATGTTCCGCAACAGTCCATGAACCCATATCGCGTTAAAGCCGGACGCCGCTATTTTTGCAAGTTCGTCATCGGTGTAGACTTCATTTGCGGTTATGGTCTCATTTTCGTTTATGTCATCCAATTTCTCGGTGAATTTGCCGAAACGAGTGTTTGGCGAACGCCATATTCTTATGCTGTCCATTGTGTTAATTTCCTTTTAGCGCCTTGCGCATTCCATCGAGAGTCATAGACTTTGCTTCGTTGCCGTATTCCAGGCTCGCTTCTTTTGCGCCTCTTGCGTACCATTTCTTGTCGGAAAACTTGTCCATGTCCACGCCTTCGGGGCAGAGCGCCATCATTAGCGAGGTTTCCTGCTTTCCAGCGTGATCGACGGGGAATTTGTTCTGAGCCGCTTCGTCCATCATGGGGTGCGCCTGTATCCAGTTGAACGGATTGTCTGCTTCCGCGTTCCCTTTGTAATAGTCCTGCATAGAGTTGTCGCCCCACCAGTCCTCGCCGCGTTCTTTTTCCAGGAAATCGAATGTGGCTTGTCTTCCTGCAAGCCTAAATGCCAAGTCTGTGGGCATGCCTGTCGCGAAGTTTTCGCTTTGATGATGGATGAACACGTGAATGTTTCTGAACCCTATTCTAAGAAAGTTTTTGAACAGTTCTTTTGCCAGTGGTTGAATGGTTGAGGAGTCGACATGGACGGTTCCATTTCTTTCGGGCGATTCCACCACGTAGCTTCCGGCTCCATAGTAAAACGGCGGAAGGATAACCATGTTCATTTCTTTTTCAAGCTCTTCGACTGCCCGGATAACCAGAAGCGTGTCCACGCCGGTGACGCAATGCTCCGAGTGGTATTCCAGGACTCCGACAGGGAGTACGGCTGGCCAGTTTTCGTCAATGGCTTTTCTTATCTGGTCGGGAAACATTAATTCGTAACGCATTATTTTATTCCTTAAATTGGTTTGAATTTATTCAAAAATGAGCCAGCCCAAGTCGGCTGGGTTGTCAGCTCCAAAGCGCAATCTTGAGGGCAGGGGATTTTTTTTGACCCATGACGCCTCGTTGTGAGTGACATTAATTCTCATTGGCCTTGATTCTTTGTGAAATCCTTCAAAGCAGGCAAAGGGAATAGTAAAAAAAGTTGTTCTTGTTCCATTTTTTTCTTTTGTTTCGCATTGCCAGCTTTTATCTTGAATCGGTTTGAAATTTTGATGGTTTTTTATTCCAGAGCCTGTCATTGAGAATTTTTGAGCGGGCCAGAGGCGGCATGGCTCAATTGTCAATATAATGTTGTCTATGTCGTCGACTTTGTTTTTTACCTCGAAGCAAATGTTATTGTCGTCATGGAACGCCCGCCATTCGCCCTGGTTTTTGTCAAGTTTTTCTCTCATTGCTTTCTCTATTGATTTGCCGCATCTGTAAACTTTCCCTTGCGGCTCTATGCCTGTGTGTTTAGGAAAAATTTCTTTGTTCTTTGTTATTTGTTCCCCTATCGCAGGGAAGTCTTCCTTTAAGATTTGCTCAAGCTGCTTTGTGCGCCAGTCGAGTTTTGCCGGGAAATATTTATATCCCTCCGCCTCGGAATGGAAACCAAGACGGGAGTCATTCAAGCAGAGTTTTTTCAGGTCAAAGCAATTTTTGATCTCGTTTTTCGCAATGTGCTTCATAGCGTTGAGATATTCTAATTGGGATTCCTTGCCCATATATGGAAGCTCTTCTCGCAATGCGTAAAACTTGAACACGTTATGAGCGCTTCTGAATTGAATGCCAAGCGCTTTTGCCAATCCAATATCAAGCGCCCGTTCGACGTTGCTTTTATAGTCGGCTTCTATTTCTTCAAGGAGCTTTGTTCCTTTCTCCCATAAATCAGCCATCTTTTCAGTGAGTAATAATGTTTCTTCAAGAGTGTGGTCAAAACAGACGCATTCGCCTATTCTGTCGCCGCTTTCCATCGGGAAAGTGAATTTCCAGCTCGGAGATATGGGCTGGTCGACAGGAATAAGATGCAAGGGCCAGGCTATTGAATGATGAACCGGGCCGTACCATGTAAAGCTCAGATTTACAGGAAAATTGGAGTATCCTTCCTGGAAATATTTCCATGCCTCAACAACTTTTTCCGCGTTTTTGCCCCAGTCTGTTTTTGCCATTGAAAGCAAGAACTCGTTTTCATCGGCGGGAAATGGAGCAAAAGAAAGCTCTCCGGCCGCCTTGTTCATCAAGCCTGGATAATTCCCGAAATACCAGCATTGCATCACTGTTGAAACTCCAAGCTCATGCATGGCTCTGTATTTTTTAAACAGATTGCCGGGGACTGGCAGAAACGGCACGGTCGCAACTTCGTGGGAGCAGCCCACTTGTATTTTTGCCGATGCGCGAGCCCCGGCTTTGACTGCATTTTTCGCGCAGTCTGAAAAAATATCGCTTGGTCCAATGTATGAAAGCCAATAGTCGAGAGCCACTCGCTCTTTGCCCAATTGTTCTGCAATTCCGTTTGATTCAAAGTTATATTGCAGTGTCACATTGTCCGGGATATGCGCGGCAATTTCGCGAATGACTTCTTTTTGCTGTTCAATGTCGCCGCCCCATATTTCGTTCATGTAGGGCACGTAAAGCCACGATATCATTTCGGCTTCGGGATTCGCTTTTTGTATTCCGCGCGCAATGGCGGATGTTGTGTCGGCAAAAACTTCCCATGGCTTGCGCTTTGAACAGCGCGGACAGTTGTTGTCTTTGAAATGGGAGTTGGAAGAGTAGCAATGCGTGGGTCTTTCTCCAAGATTGATGTCGATTAATCCGCCAAGGGCAGGGATTTGCGCAAAGATATAATTGGCGCAATCCTCAAGATATTTTTGTCCTTTTTCAGTTGACGTGCAGAAGTACACGGTTACTCCTGCGCGGTCCCCGGCCAGATCAGGATGGTTTTCCAGATATGACAATGGCTCTTGATATTCGGAGACCGGGCCGAACCCCCATGGCTCAATGCAGAACACATAAATTTTTATTCCATATCTTGCGCATTGATTTGCTGTTTGCTTAAGCTTTGCAAGCCTTCGCGCGCTGTCTTTGCCGTGGTCGGGAAACAATTCGGAAGGGCACAGGTCTTTAAAGCTGACAGTCAGCCAGAGCGCGTTTATTCCTTCGTGCGCCAAACGGTTAAGATATTCGTCAGGGTAATAATTTACTTCATCGGCCAATTCATCGCGATTCTGGGGGGGGCGCTTTACCGGGCCAAAAAAACATCTTGAAATTCTTGTTTTAATGATCGGCTTTTTTTCTTTTTTTCCGAGCGTCAGGAACGGTCCGCTGGAGCGAAGGATTTCGTCTTCCAGAAATACTAAGCCGCGTCGAATGCCTTCTGTGTCGTTTGCCAGGATTTTGCATGAGTCGTTTGAAACTTCTATTTTAAAAGCCTCGAAAGCATCTGTTTCAATTTTGTCGGCAATAATTTTAAAGCCGTTGTTCGCGCTTATTTTCCCTGCTTCCAGAAAGCTTTTAAAGTCAGCGCAAGCAGTTTTCAAGGTTTCAGTCGGGTCGGGAAAGCGCAAGTCAAGAAAAGCGCCGTTGGACAAGTCCGCTTCATTTGCTTTTGTCTGGTTCCGTTCCCAGTGGATTGTTTGATGCAGAGGAGATTGCAATTCCTCCACAAATTTCCAGTCTTTTTCCGATGGTTGCTTGGGACTGTTCATTTTTTGATCCTGACTTGCGCTGGTTTATATTTTGATAATATGTCTTTATGGCTTATAGTTCAACGATTTTCATGTATTTTTCGGACAATTTTTCAATCCCTCCCTGCTTTACTCTTATTCCGTTTTCCCAGCGCAGGCCGAAATCTTTGTCGGCGAAAAATGTGTCAACCTGGAAGGTCATGTTTTCCTGCAATTCATAGGTCGACACTGATTCCATCCATGGACGCTCCACTTCCATCATTCCGATGGCGTGGCACGGGCCGTAAAGCATGTATTCGGCAAACCCCTGCTCTTTTACCCAGTTTTCGTATTCCTCGACAACCTTCGCCGCGGGCTTTCCTGCTTCCATCAGCTCCATTGTTTTGAAGTGCGCTTCCAGGCCGAACTCAACAAGGCGTTTCTTGCGCTCGGGGAGGGGGCCTATTGACATTGGAATGCCTACGCTTGAAGAATAGCCGCCCACTCTGGCTCCGATATTGAGCTGGATGACTTCGTTTTTAACTATTTTATTTAGAGTAGGGCGACAGATGGCGTTGTTTGTCCGTTCGCCGCAGAAGCAGTAAAGCGCGTGTCCTTCATATTCGCCGCCGTTCTTGTATATTTCGCGCTGGGCTATTCCGATAACTTGCAGTTCTGTCATGCCCGGCTTGATCTCTCCGAGAATGGCATCCACCGCAATTTCGCTTATTTCAAAAGCTTTGCGCATAAGCGCAAGCTCTGTCTCGCTTTTTATGTAACGGAGCGGGGAAAATGTGTCGTCTGCTTTTATCAGTTCAACATCCGGCAAATCTTTTTTTAGAGACATGAAAACAGGGAGCGTAGTGATCGACCAACCGACTATTCCCAATTTTTTGAGCTCTTTTCCGCCCATAGCTTTTTTAGCAATGTCTCTGTAGTTGGCAATCGCTATGCCTGGATATTGAGGCTCGGCTGATTCGCGGTATTCGACCATTTTTTCAACGTGTTGAAGCACGCTTCTGCCTTTTGCGTAGTTTTCGCTTTCCGGACCTATAAGAAGCATTGCTTCTCCTTCGGCGGGAACAAAGACTGCTGCGGCTTCAAAAGTCGGCCAGTATTCTGAAAGATAGCGAACATTGGCGAAGTCCGCTTCGTTTCCATGCACAAGCGCGGCGTCCAAGCCTGCTTCGGCGATGTTCTTTTGAAATTTTTTAATCCTTTCGGCGAATTCACTTCTGCTTATTGCCTGGTTTGTCATTTAATTTCTCCTTTTGCTTGCGTTTTGTGTATACCGCTATAATAAACCGATATGCATACATGTCAATGCCTGATGGCGATGTTTTTTGCAAAAAAACGAAAAAATAGTTGAAATATAATTATACCGGTATATATTAAAAGCATGACAAGGAAACTGAAATACATAGATCTTGCAGATGAAATACTTCAAGGCATAAAAAGAGACGGGCTTCAGTCGGGCGACAAATTGCCTTCTGAAAAGCAGTTGGCCGCCACTTTGGGCGTCAATCATTTGACCGTTCGCAGGGCTCTTCAATTATTGCAGGGCAGGGAGCTCATTTATAAGGTTCCGAGCAAGGGGAATTTTGTAGGCAGGCTGGAAACAAGTCGCGCCCGGAGCGGCTTGATAGGCGTTCTTTTCCCAGAGGATGAGGCTTTTTTTTACAATATCATGGCTTGTCTGGAAAACCGGATGAGTATGTTCGGCTGTTCTCCGGTTTTTCATTTGACTCACGGCAGTCCGGAAAGGGAAAAGAGCATTTTGGACGCGTTTGCCACATATGGCGTTGACGGGATCATTGCCGCCCCAAACAGCGCTTGCGCTCGCTTTTACAGGGACATAAATATTCCGACTGTTTTTTTTGACACATATATAGACGGCCTGGATATTCCCTACGTGGTCAGCGATGATTTCAAAGGAGCATGCGACGCAGTCGAACACCTGTTCTCATTGGGACATCGCAAAATAGCGTACATCGGCGGCAAGAACGATCTTACCGCAGCTCTGAGGTTGCGCGGCTACAAAAGCGTCTTAAATAAATACGGAATTGTTGTTCCCGATTTCTATGCGCTCGAAAAAGAATACAGTCGCCAATGGGGCAGCAATGCGGCTGGAATGCTTTTGCGTTCCGACAATCCGCCGTCAGCTATTTTCTGCGGCAACGACACAATTGCTTCCGGGGTTTTTGCTTATCTTTCTAATCAGGGAATGAATTGTCCAAGAGATGTGTCGCTTGTCGGTTTCGGCAATCTTGACTTCTCTGATTCGCTTGGCTTGACAACTGTCGATCAGGCGTGTTCGGAGATAGCCGGAGCTGTTTGGAACAATCTCAGAACTGCCATGGACGGCGAAGGCAGTGTTCTTGAAACTCTTCTTTCAACTTCCTTGATTGTTCGCGGCAGCGGAGCTCCTGTTTAGACTCCTTAGTCCACTTCTTTTACGCTTTAAACTGTTTTACTTGTTCAAGAAGCTCATTGGACATTTTTAGCAACTCATTGGTTGTGTCATACACTTGCGTTGAGGTCTTGTTTGTGTTTGAGGCGGCTTCGCTTACAGCCTGAATATTGGACGAGATGTCCTGCACTCCAAGAGAGGCCTCATGGCTTTGCTTCGCAATGCCCTCTATTCCATTGGCTACATCAACTATATTCTCTGCAATATCCTTGACTTCTTCATTGACTTTTACTGCGCTTTGGGCGACCTCTTGGACTCCATCGGTAGCCTGTGTCAGATTCTTGACATTTTCTTTGACTGCAATGCTTTGCTGTTTGACGGCTGTGTCTATAGTGTCTATATTTGAGCTGACTTCGCCAATGACTTCTTCTATTTCGGTTATATCTTTGACTGTATGTTTAGTGGAATCCTGCATTGCTTGAATCCTTAGCCTTATTCCTTCCGTGGCCTCGCTTGTCTGCTTGGCCAATTCCTTGACTTCTGTGGCCACCACAGCAAAGCCTTTGCCAGCATCGCCAGCGCGGGCTGCCTCAATCGTGGCGTTCAGCGCAAGCAATTTGGTCTGCTCGGCAATATCTTCAATC
Source organism: uncultured Victivallales bacterium (assembly GCA_964651145.1). Classification (GTDB taxonomy): domain Bacteria; phylum Verrucomicrobiota; class Lentisphaeria; order Victivallales; family GWF2-45-14; genus CAZYVR01. Next base: position 8,350 of record CAZYVR010000043.1, read on the forward strand.
GTTTCAATGACCATGCTTATTTCATGGGATGCTTCGGATAAATGTTTTATTTGACTGGAAGCCTTATTTGCAGATTGGACTGCGCTATTGGCGATAGATCTTGATTTATCTGTGCTCTGTTCGATTTCGTCCACAGTGGCGGCCATTTCTTCGGACGCGGCTGCCACGCTGGCAAGATTTGATAGAGACTCTTCAACCGCCGCCGCCATATTGCTCATGCTTCCGGTTATCTCTTCAGCCGCCGAAGACACCTTTTTAATGTTAATATTGATGTTTTCACAAGAGTTGGCCATTGAGTCTACATTTCCGCTGGCCTGTTCTGCCGCTCCAGCCACGCTATTCGACTGTTGCATCATTTCTTCGGAAGTCGCGTCAAGGCTCTGGGCGATTGAGGAAAACTCTTCAGAAGCGGCGACCAGCGAGCCAGTGTTGTCTTTTACCCTGCGGATAACTTCGCTGATAGTGCCCATAAGGGTGTTGAACCAGCCAGACAATTCATCCATTTCGCTTTTCATGCATAATTGCATGACCGGGCATTCCGTGCAACTGTTGAGCTTGCCGGATAATATGGAAGGGCAATGTATTTCGCCGGGGGCATTTGATCCCACAGTGTCCCAACAGGAGGCTTCCTTGTTGTATTCAGGGCATTCCGTTTTTCCGCATTTTTTGATTTTCGAACAGTTAACCTCAGGCATAGGCAAGCGTTTGGTAAGGTCTCCTTCTCCTGATGAAATATCTTTGAGTATGTCGATAGTTCTTCTTATAGGCGCCACTATTACTTTGGGCATGACTATGCTCATTATCAAAGCGGCTAAAACTGCAATTGCCGCAACTGCGATTACTGTAAATCTCAGCTCGGAGCTTTGCTTGAGCATGCTCTCTTTAATGGAGTCGATGCCTTTGTATACGAATCCGTTTATTTGTTTCAGAATCTCCTGCACCCCCTGCAGACTGGGAATAGTGGCAGTCTTGTATATATTTTCAGCTTCAATGAGCTTGTTGGCTTTCATTGCCTTTTCTATGCTCATTGCGCTGTGATGGAGTTGTATATGATAATTAGTTATCTCGTTTAGAAGTTTTTTTATTTCAGGAAAAGCTTCTTCCGCCTTTTTGCGTTCGGGGCCGTTATGCCATTTGCCAAACCCACACTTTTTCGGATCGGTCTGAATTTTTAAGTTGGCTGCGTCTTTGCTTTGCAAATACGCATTTAAGGCGGCGGCCCACTTTAAATGGTCCACTTCGCGCTGGAGCATTTCCGCCCTCAGGTCATTTCCGTAAGCAACCTTTTTAGATTCGGCAATAAGAGTTTTTATCCCATACATTGAAATAATGCCGATGAAAACGATCATCGCCAATGCTGCAATAAAACTGAAACTGATCTTTCCCCCAATAGTCATAATAAGTAACTCTGTTATTGATATATTGTTTATTGTTTTGCTAAAGTATTAGGAGTATACATCTCATTTTTTTAAAAGCAATATAGGTTGGGGACATTCCACTTTGCCGGTTTAGCAATGCATTTTTACAACTCAAAGAACATTATTGCTTGAAAACATGTTGATATGTAAATGGGGTCGGTATATATTTCCAATATAAATACATAAAAAAGGAGTTTCCCAAATGCGTTTGAATATATCCCACATCCTGAACCTGTTGATTTTGCCTGTTCTTTTTCTACTATCCGCCTGCATAAGTGTCGATTATCAAGGCGAAACGTTTCCGGAAACAAGTTCAGTTAAAATATTCTACAGTAAAAAATTTGTTCCTAAGCAGGTATACGATGAAATAGGCAGAGCTACGCTTGAGGCTCCGAGTGGCTACACTTCCATTGAAATCCACCAGAAACTTATTGAAAAGGGAAAACAAATTGGCGCGAACGCCGTGCTGATTCTCAGCACAGAAACGGTGACTGAAGGCGCATTGGTTAATCCGGGCGGTGAGTCTTCCCCCAGCACTCCTGGCTTGTCTTCCAATGACACCAGCGCAGACGGCCAAAAAATTTACGCCAACTCTTTTGGCGAAGAGAAGTCTTCTTCCGCCGCTCCTCAGGTTGAATATGAAACAGACACAGTCTTAAAGGTTATTTATTACAAATGGAAAACTTCCATTTTAAAAATAAAAGAGGAAGACAAAGAAAGAGCGGAAGGCAAAGCCATTGACAATAAAGCTGTGTATATAAACCAGAAAGAACAAAAAGAATTTGCAGAGCAATATAAGGCTAATCTGAAAAACTATGAAGCTCAAAGCAAAATGCAAGGCAATTTTACAGGCGGAGTTGACAATGAAAAAATCAACAAAGAGTTGCAAATACAGACAGACAATTCTGACACTAAAAAAAGTATAAAAAAGATAACCAAGACCGCATTGGAGACTGACGCCAAAAAAGACGAAAAGCAATTGCTGAAAGACACAGGCAAAATAGCAAAGGAATCCCAAAACGGATTTGACCAGACAAGCTTTAACAAAGAATTCGACCCTTCCTCCGCCAAGTCGGCGGTAAAGGAATCTGCCAAGAACGCAGATGAAAAAGTTGAGGCGCTTTTGGACAAGGCGACGACAGAGAAAGTTAAGATCAAAAAAATAAAAGACGAAATAAACGACTCAGCCGCAAAGGCTTCTGTTGAAACAAATACCAAAGAGCTAAAGAATGTCAAGAAGTCGGAAGACAATCTTGACAAACTTCTAAAAGAAATAGACAGCGAGAAAAAACGGATGAACGCGCCGAAAAAATCTTTGGATGCTGATGCAAAAGCGGATAAATTTGTAAAATAACAGCGTCCATTGTTTCTTAATATTATGGATGACAATGATATGTCGAAAAATATAGAACGTCCAGCAAAGGCTGAGTATTTAGATCTCTATTCAAAAGTGTTTCTGTTAATACAGGAGTTGAGCGGCAGTGACAATATAGGGGGAGTCGCTCAAAAAATACTGCAAACATTTTTGCTTATAAAGGGAATTGACAGCGGCGCCATTTATATTGCCGATGATGTCGGAGGGTTGAATATTATTGCCGATGTCGGCTTGTCGCCAGCTTTTCTGAAGAGTGTTTCTTATATGGAGTCAGACGCGCCTCAGGTTCAGTTTTTCAAGAACAATAAAATAAGATACGATTTGGTCTCTAACTTGCCTGCGACTGAAGACTCCAGGGCTGCATGCATAAAGGAGGGCGTAAGGGGCATTGCGTTGCTTCCGTCATTTTGTGAAGGTTCTTTGTGCGCGCTCCTTATTGCTTCTTCGCACACGCATGACGAAATCCCTCATGAGGCCCGGGAAGCTTTGGAGGCTACGGCTTCGGTTGTCACCAACTTGTTTGCCAGGATGGTTATGACCGCAAAGTTGAAGGAAAGCGAGGAGCGGTTTCGCACCGTCGCTGATTTCACTTACGGCTGGGAGTATTGGATCTCGCCTGACGGCAGTTTTGTTTATATGTCGCCTTCATGCAAAAGAGTCACCGGATATTCTTCCGAAGAATTCATGGCTGACTGCAGACTTTTGCGGGAGATCATTGTGCCGGAGGACAGAAGCCAGATAGAGAATGATTATGTGGCGGAAACAATATTTTCCGGCGTCCATTCAGCAGAGTTTCAGATTGTTGCTAAAAATGGCGATAAAAAATGGATAGGGCATGTATGCCAGCCTGTTTACAGCAGCGAGGGCGTTTTTATGGGCAGGCGCGCCAGCAATAGCGACATAACGCAGGCAAAGGCGTCATCGGAAGCCTTGCTGAATGCAACGCGTCTGGCAGAGGAGAGCACGCGCGCCAAAAGTGAATTCCTTGCCAATGTCACACACGAGATACGCACTCCCATGAATGCGATAATGGGCTTTGCCGACCTTTTGATTGACTCAGATGACATGTCTCAGGAAAACCAGAGAAAGTGCCTGGAAACGATTAAAGATCGCGGTGACGCATTGTTGGCTTTAATCAACGATATTCTTGATTTGTCCAAAATAGAGGCTGGCAAACTGGAGCTGTTATATTCAGATTTCAGCGTAAACAGTCTGGTGCAAGCTGTAATAGAATTATATTCGCCCAGTGCGGCTTCAAAAGGAGTGGAGCTTTCTTTTCATATTGACAGCAATGTGCCGGAATTGATTATCTCCGACTCAAAGCGTTTGAAGCAAATTCTGGTCAATCTCATTTCAAATGCCATTAAATTTACAGAAATCGGTTTTATAAAATTGCGCTTGGCGATTGACCATGACGGTTCACTGGAACCTGGCGCGCTCGCGAAGCAGATGGCGCTTCCTTCTTGCGACTATGTTAATTTGAAGTTTTCTGTCATTGACACAGGAGTCGGGATTCCAGAAGATAAGTTGGACTCTATATTTGCGGCATTTACTCAGGTTGATGGTTCGCCTTCGCGAAGATTCGAGGGCACTGGTCTGGGGTTGCGGATTTGCGAGCGTCTGATTCGCTCGCTTGGAGGGCGAATATGGGTGGACAGCGAATTGGAGCAAGGCAGCTCTTTCCATTTCACCATTCAAACAGTCGCCTCAGGAGTGAATTATTAGCCTGGCAGTTAAAATGGCACTGAAGGGCCGCTTCTGTTGCCTGGACCGCTGCTTTGCCAATATGTGCACGTGTCTTCGTTGGTTTGGTCAACAACATGTTCCACAAAGTTTCCTGAATCGTCATATACGTCATGCCCGCTTCTTTCGGCATCCAGCCAGTCTAGCCCTTCTTGGCGCCACGAGGGAGCGTTAAGCCTTACCAGAGCATTGTGATATTGTGTAAACCAGCCAGCATTCCAATGCTCATTTCCTGCCAAAAGAGTTGGCATTTCATTCAGGCTGTCCGCTGTTCCGAGGACAGGCAGATACTCAGCCTTAAAGGCTGCCCAGTAAGGGTCTACGTCTAAGCTAAAGTTGCCGGAGCCGCCCGGGAGTTCAAATGGTAGCGCCATCGCCTTGTCAAAGACTGGAAGAATCATGTTTATGTCGGCGGGGGCCAGATATCCGTTTGCTGTTGGGATTCTTCCAAAGGGTTTTGCCGCCGAGAAAGCCGCCACGTAAGGCAATCCGCCTTGCATGCTTTTTTCTGCATTCTTTAAGTTTTCTCCATATTCATTGATGTTGGCTCCTGTTTTTGAGGATTCTCCGCCGAATGCCATGGAGTCTCCCAGATATTTGTTTTCAGTGTCTCCTGATTCACTTTCCGTTGTTCCCCATCTTCCGGAAAGCGTTGATGGGGGCACCAACGTTCCGGTGCAGGAGACGGCTCCGTAATATCCATATCCTTCCTTAAAGTCGTCGCGAAGATAAGTGCCCCATGATTCTTCCCATTCGGTGACTGAGGAGGCGAATCCTGTATTATAATAAGGTCTCCATTTCCCGGTGTCATACACGGCCCAGGTTATTTGGGGGAGGGGGTCCCAGTAGTAGTCGGCGTCCATAGTGTAGCCTGTGTAAATGCGATTGCCCACTCCATCCAGAACGGGATTGCCTGAGGCGTCCACCAGATAGAGGCGGTTTATCGTGTCTGCGTCCCCTACTATTTCAATTCTGTTGGTGGATTTGTCGTATGGGATGTCCGATTCCTCGTATTGGCCGGTGTCGATGTCTAATATCCATAAGACAGGATCATGTTCATCGTAATTTTTTCTCAGGAGTGCAGACTCATCGGCGCGATTGTAGCCGTTGCTTGTGTTTGCATTGTCCATCAGGCGGGAATTTGTTGCGTCTGTCCCATAAAATGCTCCTGTTGCTTCCGCTTGATTGTATGCATATTCTCCTTGGGAATAATTGACGTAGAGCGATAATAGTTCCGCTTGCTTGCTGAAGGCGTTGTCCAGAACTATTTCAATGTCGCCCCACCATTTTCCGCCATTGGCGTTGAAGTCCATTCTTAGCAATTCTCTGATGTAGCACCAGTAGTTGCCATTGATGGCATCATAAATATTTTGGTTTTCCATAAAACCGTTGAATATTTGAGTATTGCTGGTCAGATCAGGCGCGCTTGCCCAGTTTGCCCCAGTAACGACAGCCACGCCTTTGCACACTTCCAGGCTTTCTGACGATAGTCCTCTGTCCAGAAGTTGTTCCAGCATTTCAGCATAGGGCTCTCGCCATGCATATCCAAATATTTCTTGAGAAGCAACTTCTTCGCCGTAAAACATATCTCCGCTTCCTCCGTCAGGGTTTACATATTCGTAGCTTTGGCGAAGCATTTTTCCGTATTCTTCATTGTAGTTTAGCCCGTTGTTTTTGGCTGCCTGTTGCGCTGCTCCAAATCCGATGAGCGGTCCCACAAAGGATATTCTGAGTTGCATTTGGCTTAGGAGGACGGACGCTTCTTCCAGGGCTACAAGGTCGTTTTGTTCGTAGAGCGGATCGGCGGAGTAGCCGCTGTCAGTCGGCACATCAGCGATTAACACTGTGCATGCTTTGACCAGATTCAACTCCCCTATCAGATTCAGGCTTGTCTGCTGCCATTTTGCGCCCGCCAGAGCCGCGGCATCGACAGCAGTCTGGGACTTGATTTTTGTTCTGATAATTGTTTGCAGATCGAATAGGAAAATAATTGCAACAACAATGACCACCATAGCCAGCACTGCCAGTATCAGGGTTTGACCGCTTTCTGAGCTTTTGTTTTTTCTATTTAAAGTCATATTTACTCCAGATAATAATCGCTGTAATTCATTATTTGCGCGGAGCTGGATATATTGGCAGGGGAATCACCTGTTTCGAACCAGGTGCGATTGGGGTCCATCAGATCGAACAAGGGGAAGGGATAGTCGTGAAATTCCACCGTGGATTCCACTGTGCCGTTTATGTTTTCCCTGCTTGATTCGCGAAGGCTTGTAGTGGGAGGAGATGCAGCGCTGCTCCATTGGCTGCCATATTCGTTTTCCCCAAACCAGTACTGATATTCAAGCCATCGTATGCCTTGAAGGTACTCGTGAAGAGCCATTCCTTCAGCATACAAAGAAGAGGAGGTCGATTCGTATTCCGTGCTGTCTGCCCCAGGCCAACTGCAAGGTCCTGACGCTGCTACAGAAGCAGTGCGCGCAGTTCTGGTCACCAGATATTCGGCAAATCCTGTAGAGCGGGAGCGCGCGGAATAGAAGGATGCGAAGTTTGTGACCATCTGCGCCACAGAGGTGTGGAACACTTGGAGGAGTCCAAAAAGAATCAGGCTTAAAACGAGCATGCTGAGGGTCGATTCAACGATGGACTGCCCCGCTTCCCCGCCTTTTACGAGTTTTTTCGCCGTCATTCGCATAAAAACATTTCCCCTGCGTCACACTTAATTTTTCAAGGATTCAGGAACCTGTAAAAAAGCCCGGATAGCCCGGGCTGAAATATATTTGCCCACTGGGGCATTGCTTTTTCCACTGAACAGAACTTTATTCGCCGTCTTCGCCAAGACCACTTGCGTCCATATTCTGCAAGACGGAAACAGAACTGTCGCTTACAGCGTCTTCTGCGCCTTCTGCGCCGAATGTGGTTGCCACGCCTGCTATGATTGTGCGGATTCTGTCACTGAAAATGCCCATTACAGTCAAGGCCGCAACTGCCACAATAACGATGATGATGATGTACTCAACAATCGCTTGTCCCTTCGAATTCCTTTTTTTCTTTTTCATTGCCACGCTCCTTAATTTATATTTACTCATTCAAAATCCAACAAAATCTTAGTTTAATTGTAAGGGAAATTATTTATCAGCGAGATTACCCGCCAGCCATATTGAGTAAAGGCTCCCAGCAACATCACCAGCAATGCTGCGATGCCTGCAAACATAACCAGCATTATGGCATATTCGCTTGTCGCTTGGCCTTTCTCGTTCTTGTTCCACCATTTTTTCATTAAAAAATGCGCCTCAACATGTTATATCATGAGTATAGCATATTTTATGCCTGAATGCCAGCTTTTATCCTTTTTTGGCTATTATCTCGTTATTTTCGTCCAGCACTACTATTCTGGGGCGATGTGTTGCCGTTTCCTCTTCTGTTAGAGACGCAAAGGCCATAATTGTAACCATATCTCCAGGACTGCCTTTGTGAGCCGCTGCTCCGTTCAGGCAAAAAACTTTGCTTCCAGCCTCTCCCGGTATTGCGTATGTTTCAAGCCGTTCGCCGTTAGTGGCATTTACTACCAGAATTTTCTCATAGGCAAGAATGCCGGATTCTTTAAGTATGTCTATATCGATTGCCAAGCTGCCTTCATAGTGAAGATCGCAAGAAGTAAGCCGTGCCTTATGTATTTTTCCAACTACCAGTGTTCTATTCATGATTTTTACCTGAATTTATCTAATTTAACAAAATTAAATAAAATTACTTCCTTTTCTTGTTGTATATAACGGATAAATATATAAATTTATTGCGTTAATCCAAGAGTTTTTCTAAAAAAAATCACTATAAGCGCTTTTGGTGAACCTGACGGTTCTTCTGCGGGCGTTGTTAATTTGGCCAAAAAGGAAATATGAGCGAACAAATAAAACATGAATGCGGGATTGCTTTAATCAGACTGTTGAAACCTCTTTCATTTTACAAAGAAAAATACGGCACGGCTTTTTACGGCTTAAACAAACTTTATCTGCTGATGGAAAAACAGCACAATCGCGGGCATGATGGAGCTGGAATCGCCAGCGTGAAATTCGACACCCAACCCGGGCACAAGTATTTTTCACTCGAACGCTCAAATGGCGGCGATCCCATAAAAGATATTTTTCAGAAGGTCAACAAGGAAATAAGCAAGACATTAAGCAAAAATCGTAAAAAGATTGACAATATAAAATGGTTGAAAAAAAATATCAGGTTCAGCGGTGAACTTTTCCTGGGCCACCTGCGCTATGGCACTTTCGGCAAGAATAGCATAGAATCCTGCCATCCGTTCCTGAGGGAAAACAACTGGATGTCCAGATGCCTGGCTCTTGCCGGCAATTTTAATTTGACAAACGTTGATGAGCTTTTTCAATTGCTTGTTGATATAGGCCAGCACCCCAAAGACAGCTCGGACACGGTGACAGTCCTTGAAAAAATAGGCCATTTCCTCGATGAGGAGAGCAGCGACATGGTCCGGAAATACAAAAAGGAAGGCTTGTCAAAACCAGAAATATCGTCCCGCATTGCCGAAAACCTTAATATTCAGCGAATCCTTGAGAATTCATGCAAAAAATGGGACGGAGGATATGTCATAGCCGGACTGATAGGGCACGGCGATGCTTTTGTGTTAAGAGATCCAGCCGGAATAAGGCCAGTTTTTTATTATATTGACGATGAGGTCGCGGTGGTTACATCTGAACGCCCAGCCATTCAAACAGCATTTAATGTTCCATTTGAATCAGTTAAGGAAATAAAGCCTGGCCATGCGCTTATAATAAAAAATCAAGGAACAATAAGCGAAGTCCCGTTTACAGATCCATTGAAACATGCGCCGTGTTCGTTTGAGAGAATTTATTTTTCACGCGGCACGGATGCGGAGATTTATCGCGAAAGAAAAGCTCTTGGCAAGTTTTTGGTCCCTAAAGTGCTCAAATGCATTGATTATGACATTGAAAACACTGTTTTCTCATTTATTCCCAACACAGCCGAGACCTGTTCGCTGGGAATGATGGACGCGCTTGGAGAATATTGCCGATCTGAACAGGCCAAAAAACTTTTGGCTTTGGATGGAGCCCCCACGAAAGAGCAAATTCATAAAATTCTCGAATTTAATCCACGATTTGAAAAGATCGCGGTGAAGGATGCCAAGCTGAGAACTTTTATTACACAGGACCGTGCGCGCGATGAGCTTGTGGCGCACGTTTATGACATTACATACGGATCTATCAGGGGAGGAATAGATTCTCTTGTGATTATCGACGACTCTATTGTAAGGGGAACCACGTTGCGGGAAAGCATACTGAAGATACTTGACCGCCTGGGACCGAGAAAAATATTTTTGATCTCATCCGCTCCGCAGATACGTTATCCCGACTGTTACGGCATCGACATGGCCATACTTGGCGATTTTGTGGCATTCAGGGCGGCGATAGAGTTGCTCAATGAGACCGGACGGCATGATTTGATTGACGAGGTTTATAAAAAATCCAAAATGCAGAAGAAACTCCCCAGCTCTGAAATTGTAAATTATGTAAAGGATATATATAGACCTTTTACGGCTGAAGAGATATCAAAAAAGATTTCTGAATTGCTTACGCCCAAAAATGTTTCGGCGGAAGTCGATATTATTTACCAATCCATCGAGAACCTTCACAAGGCATGCCCCAACAACAAGGGCGACTGGTATTTTACAGGAAATTACCCGACGCCCGGCGGGAATAAGGTTGTCAATCAGTCTTTCATTAATTTTGTTGAAGGCCGCAACGCAAGAGCTTATTGATTGCCGGAGCTTTTCTTGTATTTGCATTGTGTAAAAAAATCAGGTTGATCTTATGAATAAAATCGACTCGAGAATAGAAGAGTCTCCGATATTCAACGCCGCTGTAAGCGTGGTGAAAGTTTTGCGCGAGGCGGGATTCATTGCGTATTTTGTCGGCGGAGCCCCAAGGGACATGCTTCTGGGGAAAATGCCCAAGGATATTGATATTGTCACATCGGCTAGACCTGACACGGTTTCTTCTATTTTCCCGCGCAGTCATCAGATAGGAGCCAGTTTCGGCGTTATAACAGTGGTTGAAAACGACATCCCTTTTGAGGTGGCCACTTTCCGGGAAGACAGAGAGTATCTGGATGGAAGGCACCCCGAAGAGGTGCGTTACACAGACAAGCCCGAACTTGACGCGACCAGGCGCGATTTCACTATAAACGGAATGTTTTACGATCCCTTGAGTTCGGAGATCCTCGACTTTGTTGGCGGCCGCAAAGATCTTGCGCGCGGAGTCCTGAGAACAATTGGAAAGGCGGAAGAGCGTTTCAGCGAGGACTATTTGCGAATTCTGCGCGCTGTGCGGTTTTGCTGCAGATACCGCTTCGCGCTTGACGATGATGCGCGGCGCGCAATTTCAAAGCTGAAAGACAAAATCTGTTTGCTGTCGGTTGAGAGAATTCGTGACGAGATAAATAAAATGCTGACCGACCCCGAGCCTGTTGCGGCTTTAGAAATGCTTATGGAATTAGGGCTTCTTGAAGTTTTCCTGCCGGAAGTTTCGCGTTTGAAGCAAGTGACCCAGCCTGAGAAATTCCATCCGGAAGGGGATGTGTTTAAGCATGTGCTGTTAATGTTCAAATATATGTCGGCTCCATCTGTTGACCTTGCCTGGAGCGTTTTGCTTCATGATGTTGGAAAGGCAGACACAGCTTTTGTCGGAGAGGACGGCATTGAGCATTTTTACGGCCACGAGCAAACCGGCTCCGTTATAGCGGAACAGATATTGAGGAAATACAAATTTCCAGGAAAAAGCATAGAGCGCATTGTCAAGGCAGTGAAAGATCATATGCGCTATGCTCATGTCAACCAGATGAGAACCTCCAAGTGGAAGCGCCTTATGGCTGAGCCGGGTTTCCCTATGGAATTGGAATTGCATCGACTGGATTGCATGGCATGTCATAAAAAGCTTGGCAATTACATTTTGCTCCTTGACCGCTTTCGCGAGATGAAGGACGAGCCAAAACTGCCCGAGCCGCTTATAACCGGCCGCGACCTTCTCCGCCTGGGATTTCAGCCGGGGCCGGACATGGGTAAAATTCTCAAGACAGTCGTTGATATGCAACTTGAAGGACAACTTAACACCCGTCAGGAGGCGCTTGACTATTCAACGCAGCTCTTTAACTCCAAGGGGTTGGGAAATAACATAGGACGGAACTGATTTTGTTTAATGATTATGTGAAAAAAATATTGGACGCAAGCGTCTATGATGTGGCGGAGGAGACTCCTATTGTTCCTATGCAATTTTTAAGCAGGCAACTTGAAAACAGGATTCTGGCAAAACGGGAAGACCTTCAGTCTATTTTTTCCTTTAAAATTCGCGGCGCATACAATAAAATATCAAAGCTTTCCGCGAGTGATATGCGAAAGGGCGTCATTGCCGCCTCCGCTGGAAATCATGCGCAGGGCGTGGCTCTTGCCGCTGCCAGAAAAAATATTAAAGCGACTATTGTCATGCCTCAAACGACGCCGGGCATAAAGGTCAAGTCAGTCAGAGAGTACGGCGCCAAAGTGGTTTTGCATGGCGACAATTTCAATGAAGCTTATTTGCGCGCATGCGAGTTGCAGGAAGAACACGGCTTTGTTTTTGTGCATCCATATGACGATCCGGATGTCATTGCGGGGCAGGGGACAATCGGCATGGAAATAATCCGTCAGTGCCGGGAGCCTCTGGACGCTATATTTGTGCCTGTCGGCGGCGGCGGATTAATTGCGGGGATTTCCGCTTACATTAAATACTTGCGCCCTGAAATAAAAATAATTGGCGTGGAGGCGGAGGAGTCGGCATGCCTCGCCGCGGCTATGAGGGACGGAAAAAGGACAATCCTCGAAAATATTGGAATCTTTGCGGACGGAGTGGCTGTCAAGCAGATAGGCAAAGAAACTTTTAGGATTGCTCAGCATTGCGTTGACGAGGTAATAACTGTAAGCGCCGACGAGATCTGCGCGGCTATAAAAGACATATTTACAGATATTCGCTCCATTGCCGAACCTGCGGGAGCCATAAGTTTGGCTGGCATAAAAAAATACGTAAAGAAGAATAATCTAAAAGATCAAACTTTGCTTTCAATCATAAGCGGAGCAAACGTTAATTTCGACCGTTTGCGATTTATTTCCGAGCGTTCCGAGATCGGAGAAAAAAGGGAAGTCATCATGGCAGTGACCATTCCCGAGCGACCGGGCGCATTCAAGAAGCTTTGCGAGGCTCTTGCCGGACACAACATTACAGAATTCAATTACAGGCGCTCCGACCCCGACAACGCAAAAATATTCACCAGCATCCAACTGGTGCCCGGTGAGTCAGCCTCAGACATAGCCGAGAAATTAAGAGCCAAAGGCTATCCTGTGATTGACCTCTCTGAAAATGAGCTGGCCAAATTGCATATCCGCCATATGATTGGAGGCCGAGCAAAGGATATTGAAAATGAGCAGGTATACAGATTTCAATTTCCAGAGCGCTCCGGCGCTCTCATGAATTTTTTCAACACAATGGGGCGGCAATGGAGTCTTTCAATGTTTCATTACCGGAACTATGGCTCTGAATTTGGGCTTGTCTTTATGGGCATGCAGGTGCCGCCGGATGAAACAAAAGAATTTAAAGAATTTCTTGGCAAGCTCAATTATCGTTTTATCGAAGAAAACGGCAACGAAGCTTACGAAGCCTTTTTGTAATACGACGGCGCGCCAAAGGTTTTAAAGCTTTAAAAAAACCGGCAAAGCCGGAATAGGAACGGGACTTTGTTCGGATGCGGCCACGAAGTGGCTTTATAAACGGAACTTTGTCCCCGGCTAAATTGCTGGTCGCCAAAGCAGGGCACCAATATGCATCAGGCAAGGCAAGCCATAAAAAAGAATGCGAATGGAAGCAAGACATCGAAAATTTTATAAAAACCGTCAAAACGGTTCTTGACATATACCTTCTCATGGAAGGCGACAGCTCACATGGCTTAATGCCCACGCTGTTGCCTGCTTTAAAGCGAAGCTAAAACATACAAAATATTATTTTCGCGACAGCGCACTGGACTTTTGGCGGAGCCATCTAATACCGTTTTGCCTTTTTTCTTTTTTAGCAGAATCTGCAATGGTTATATTGACATTTGCCAAGGTAAACGTTATACTGTTAAACGCTGTAACGCATCTATTGGCAAAGAAAATGACAGGAAATGAAGATGGGCGGAAATAAAGAGAAAACTATTAAGCTTAAAGATATTGCATTAGAGGCGAACACCTCTATCGCGACTGTGTCGAAAGTTCTAAATAATACGCAAGGAGCGGTTATTGGCTCTAAAACACGAGCTTTGATCCTTGGAATTGCGAAAAAACTAAACTACCGTCCTTGTCGTGGAGCGCGTTTTTTCGCGGGTGGGAAAACAGGCGCTGTAGCCGTCATTTTTCCCAACGAGATATTTACTGATTATATTTGGCGAGCCACCGCTACGCTCAGTTTTGATATTTACAGGGAAGTTGCGGATTATTTTTCCGAACATGATTATTTGACTACATTGTTGTTTTCCCCGGAAGATAATGCTTCGGCTTTCCTTAAGGAAAAATTACTGCGTGAACGGGTTGTTGACGGGGTAATAATATTTGCGGGGCTTGAGGAATTGGAGTTGTCCCGAGAGTTTGAAGAGAATGGGATTTCTTGTGTTTCATTTGACTGGAGAAGTCCGGCTTACGATGTTGATCATATTGACGAGGATCCGCATCGAGGAATAGCCAGAGCGGTCGAGGAGCTTGTTCGGCTGCAGCATAAAAATGCAGGATGTGTATTCTTTAAGAATGATGCTAAAGCCAAGCATGTGCTTCGTCGCAGGGATTGCTTTCTTGATGAGTGCAAAAAGCAAGGCTTGAATGTTGCCCCTGAACATCTTGTTGAAGCCATGGATGAAACCGATTCATATTTGAAAACAAGGTCGCTGTTTCAGCAAGGGGAATACCCATCGGCGGTCTTCTACACTTCTGATCATTTCGCGATGCAAGGGATAAGAGCTTTGCTTGACCTTGACTTGCGCGTCCATGAGGATGTTAGCGTTATCGGATGCGATGATGCGCCTTTCAATTCGTCCAGTCTGGTGCCTTTGGCTTCCATTCGCATTTCCAGGCGTGCTCAAGCCCGCGCTGGAGCCGAATTGCTTATGAGAAAAATTAACAACAACGAAACCAGCAAAGGTTTTTCCAGTACTGTAATTATTCATTCCGAGCTTATTCTACGCGAGTCGCTCGGACCTAGGAAAATAATCCATGATGCAAGAGAGGAGCAGCTATGAGAATAGATGTCCATAAAAATTATATTTCAAAAATATATTGTTTTACATTGTTGGAATTATTGATTGTTATTGGGGTGATTTCTTTGCTTGCCTCCTTGCTTTTGCCTGCTTTAAATTCAGCCCGCAAAACAGCTCAGTCATCGATTTGCCAGTCCAATTTAAAGCAGTTTGGACTGGCTGTATTCAGCTATGGGAATGATTATGATTATTTCCCGAGCGGCTATGACGGATCCAATGTCTGGTGGCAGAAGGATTCTCCTATTTCTTCTTATTTGTCATATGATAAAATAGCGGACGCCATATTTTATAAGCCAGATGGAGCGACGGTGTTGAATTGTCCGGGATCGAAGTATAAAGAGTATATTAACCCGAAGCAGGGCGATTTTTATGATTACGCGGCAAACAGCCAACTATTCAACAAATATGATGACTCCAGAACAGCCACCCGTTTGTCAATGGTCAAAAACGCAGCAAAAACGGTCATGATGTTTGATAGGTTTCGGGAGCATACCGTTAATCAGGACGGCTATTGGGGCTTGGTGGATTTTGCTCATTACGTGAACGGAGCATATGTCGATAGGATATATGCAAGGCGACATCGCGGGCGTTTTAATTTGCTATGGGTTGATGGGCATGTCGACTCGCGCAATCCAGGCAGTATTCTATGGGAAGAGTTTGGCCCGCCGCTTCCCTAGTTAAAACTTATATCAGGAATAGCGGATTAATGGAGAATGACTACATGAATGAATTGAAGGAAATATTCTGTGACAAAAACATGTC
>CAZYVR010000044.1:0-23600 GCA_964651145.1 uncultured Victivallales bacterium
GATGGCGTCCGGACAAAGTCCGGTTTTTATTCCGACTCCGTCGGTTTTTTTATTTTTCAGTACTTTTGACAGTTCCGTCGATTTGGACTGTCCGTACAAAGAGCCTCCTTATTCATTTTTTGTCCATAGCAAAAATCATCAGTCAATTTTCCATTGGCTGCCAGCCTCTTTGCCTTTGAATTTTGCTTCAAGCTCAGATGAAATATTAAAAGCCGCGTCTGGGTTTCCAGATACAGCTTCTTTTATGATGCTATTGCCTTTTTCAAAGCATGATTCTTCATCGCCGGGAATTATTGGCACAAAAATAAGATTCACGTTTTCAGGCGTTTGTTTTTGGGCCAGCTTGGAGGCGCGGCTGTCTTCCACGCTGTCGCCAAACATGAAAACATTCTTGTAGCCTGAATTAGCCAATGCGGAAAGAGCTTCGGTTTTTGTCGCTGTTTCCTGTCCGAAATAACGCTTTATGAAGAATATATCCTCCTGTTCCATTGACGGTCTAATTGAACTTTCAGTGGCGGTTGACACTAAATAAAAATCCGCTTTGTCTTTGAATGAGTCAAGGATATATTCTTTTATTCCCGGCGTAAGACCAATGCCTGTAAGCTGGGCAACTTTCTTGTCTACTTCTTCGCTCCATCTCAACATCCTTTTAATATCGTTGTCGTCTTTAAACGGCTCAAGGTTTGTTGCGTTTATCTTTAGACCGTCGGAAGTTAGTTTTTTTAGCGCCGCATCAAGTCCAGGGAGTTTGCAGGGATATCCCTTTTCACTCGCTAAATAATTAGCTAAAGCATTGACGCAAAGGAACCGCGCTTTGCCTGCATAGCCTTCTGAGAAGAAATTAATGTATCCATAGGCTTTTTTATATTCTTCAAGTGGAACCTTCTGAAAATCAGAAACATGCAAAAAAAGCAAAGTGGACATTATTTGATGTTTGTGCTCAGTGAATAGTTTGCATACTCCGTCAAAATCCAACGCGATGGCAAAGTCATGCACAGGAATAACCTGAGCAATTATAGCCTTTATTTGGTCGCTTAATTCTGTCATTATTTCACTCCTTTAAATAGCAATTTGCTGACTGCTTCGAAATTTTCGCGCATTAGTCCATAGGACACAATAACTGACCCGATGTCCTCTGGAATTAACAGCTCTTCGTATGGATTGCTTGAAATCATGATAACAGGCTTTCCAAGTCTTTTCAGTTCACTAATAAACTTTTTGTCGGCATGGTCATGGTCATTTCTGTCAAAGTGCGCCGTAACAACAATACAATCGATTTGATCAATGATTTCGGCTGCGGCCGCCTTTGCCTTTTCGCGGCTCTTGGGCTGATAGTCTATATATGAAACATTGGGAGAATATTGCATCATAAATTCCCAGAACATAGCCGGATGATTCCAGGAGTCGTTGCGGCTTAGTTGAGAGAAAATAACCCGATCTATAAGCAAAATATTTTTGTTAGGATCGAGCGGCAAAAGTTTATCGTTGTCGCGTTTTACTTTTATAACTTTTGCAGCGGCTTCCCTGCCAATTGCCCTGAATTCCTCCTTTTGAATTATTGCCTCAGTTTGGGTTGTGTCCACAATTCCGCCGTTTTCAAAAAGACCGTAATCCCATTTCAAAGACCACACCCTGCGCAATGATTGATTAATCCTGTCTTCTGAAATGCGTCCGCTTTTTACTGCTCCCGCAAGCGAATCCAAAAGTTCATAGCGAAGGACATTTTCATCCTTGAGAAGCAGCAAGTCAACTCCTGCTTCGATTGCTTTTATGCACGCCTCTCCAACGCTGTATTTAGCCATCAAGCCGCCCATTGTCATTGAATCAGTGGTAATGACTCCGTTATATCCAAGCTCCTCCCGAAGTATGCCGCTGATTATCTTCGGAGACACTGTCGCAATCTCCCGACTCTCATCAAGCCCAGGGTAGACACAGTGCGCTGGCATGACGGATGGAATAAGCCCCTCTTGGGCTAGAGCAGCGTAAGGCTTAAGGTGAATTTTCATCATCTCTTCTTTGCTGAGATCGATAGAGGACATTCCAAAATGAGCGTCTTCAGCGGTGTCTCCCCTGCCCGGAAAATGTTTCAAGCAGCCTATAACATTTGCGCTTTTCAATCCCTCTATAGTGGCCTTGGCGCAATCAATCACCATGTCAACGTCTTCGCTGTATGATCTGGTATAAATTTCCGGGTTTCGTGGATTCACATTCACATCCACAACCGGAGAGTGAATCCAGTCAATGCCGATTGCCTTGATCTGTTGCCCAAGCGCTGCAAAAGCTCTTTTTACCAAATCAATATCACCGAGATGTCCAAACCCCATGGGGGCTGGAGTCGAAATCAATCCATTCGGCGTAAAGTCACCGCCTCCGTGTTCAAAGTCAGCCACCATATGCATCGGCAGGCCGCGCTCCCTGTCAAACGCTTTTTTGCGAAGCCCATTCAAAATTTCCGCATATTCTTTCGCGCTCACATGCATCGGCGGAATATCATTGTCAAATATCTTTTCTCGCAGCGAAGGTTTGCGCTTTACGTTTTCAACTCCGGGAGACCCTTCCGGCAGATAACGCACAAATTTCCTCGCAAGATGAGGCGAAAGCCTAAGCCCTCCAAGCCCATATTTTTCGATAAATCCTACAAGTTCCGGTTCAATAAAAGTTCCGGTCAAGCCCAGCACCATCAGCTGCGCCACTTTTTCCTCAATGCTCAACTTTCCGAGAAGCTGATCTATAGTCTGCTCTTTATTCATTTCAATTTCCTTAAGGTAAGTTGTAATAATTAATTTCTTTTAATTGAATCAACATCGATATAGACTCCGCCGAACTAGCGCTCAAGGGATTCGTCTATAATATTATTTATTGCATTATTCCATTTTTTTATAGAAACTGCCTTTCATTTTATTTTTCCCCATCAACCCTGTAGAAAAGCCAAAATTTTGCCAGACTGGAGTTAAATCCTTGCATTACATTTCCAGGAACATTTTCCGATAAAATAATGGGATTTCTAGAATGCCTTTTTGAAATGCCTTGAGTTTTCATAAACCCTGCCTTGACTTGTGTAACATTTTCATTAATCATGAAGATTTAACATGTTTCTATATAATAAAGTGCCTTTCAATTAATGTCAAGAAGGCTTTATGGTCTTATGTGCAAATTTCAAAAAAGCTCTTTTTGTGTACATATATTCATTGACAAATGAGTTGTTTACATGTATTCTCCTATATAATGTAAACTTTTCACACATCGGAGTATTCATTTAAAATGGTCAAAAGAAAATGCGCAAAAAGCACAATAACGGAAATAGCCAAAAGGGCTAAGGTTTCAGTCGCGACAGTATCCCGCGCATTCAGTGGGCACCCTTACGTAAAAGATGAATTGCGCGGGAAAATTTTCAAGTTGGCAAGAGAGCTAGATTACACACCTAAGGCAAGCGGAAGCAGGGAGCAAAGCACGATAGGAGTCATTATAAACGCATCTAAACGCAAAAAGCTTTCCATGGGGATTTTTGAATCAACCATGCTTAAAGAGCTCATAAATGAAATTTATTACCGCAACCTGAATCTCGAAATTATAACAGAAGTAAATCATTGTGATCTTGAAAAAAAATTCATAAAGGCGGCAATAATCCTTGGAGAGCACAAAGAAGAAGCGGGGAGTTTTTGCTCAAAGTGGCCAGGGACATCATTTATAACAGTCAATAATTATATAGAAGGCTGCTATTTGGTTGCCTCGGACCACAAAGACAGCGCAAGGCAGGCGATAGAATATCTTATATCAAAAGGCCATAAAAAAATAGGCTTTCTTGGCTCGCTCCTTGAATCCTGGGGCGTAAAACAGCGATTTGAGGGATATAAAGAAGCCCTCGCTGAAAATTCTATAAAATCATCCCGCGATTATGTAAAATTCACAAATGGTTCAGAAGCGGTTGAATCCATTCTCAAAATAGCAAGATTTTCCCCGTCTGCTATTTTAGTCTGCGGTGAAAATATGTCAGCGCGAGCTAACTATGCCTTGTATCTTGCGGGGAATAAAGTTCCTGATGATATATCAATAATCACATATGAAGATTCTAATGTTTCAAAATATATATTCCCGCCAAACACAACAATGTGCCAGGATTTTGCTCATCTGGCCAGCCTTGCCGTTGACAGAGCCGTTGAAATCATAAATGGCAATCCTAGTGATGATAAGAATATTTTCATAAAAGATCAATTAATAGAAAGGGAATCTGTAAAAGATTTGACTTTCTGACAATAACTTAGAAAAAAGGATTTTGCTCACCTGGCCAGCCTTGCCGTTGAAATCATAAATGGCAATCCTAGTGATGATAAGAATATTTTCATAAAAGATCAATTAATAGAAAGGGAATCTGTAAAAGATTTGACTTTCTGGCAATAACTTAGAAAAAAAGGAGACACCTGTGAATAAGTCATCAAAATCATGGAATAAATACAGGCATAGTATTAAATTTCTTGCTCAAGGGAGCTCAACTTTATCAAAAGCTCCTCAATTTGAAAATATTGAACCAGCTCAAATTGCTTATGGCAAAGGATGCCGTGTATGGGATTTGGATGGCAATGAATATATAGACTATCGCAATGGACTTGGTCCCGTCACGTTGGGGTATTGTGTCCCGGAAATAAACGATGCTATTATTGAGCAATTGAATAAAGGGATTGTTTTCGGGCATCCTCATTCAATAGAAGGGGAAGCCGCTGAAATGTTGACAGAAGTAATCCCATGCGCAGAGCGGGTGTGCTTTCTGAAAACTGGCGGAGAAGCGATAGCCGCATGCATCAAGATAGCTAGAGCTGCAACCGGCAGAAGCAAAATAGTCCAGTGCGGATATAATGGATGGTTAAACAACTTAAGCGCCCCAAAGGGCAATATCCCAGCAGGAATAGCGAACAGCCAACCTAATAAAGGAGTTCCATCTCAGATAAGCAGCTTACATCGCTCTCTCAGATGGGCAGACTATGAAGAATGGGATGAAGTATTTTCGCAAGATGGCGAGAACATCGCCGCGGTTGTTATATCTAGCAATTATCTCGAAATGGAAAAAGGGAAAGAATTTTTCCATTTTATCAGGCATTTGACTGAGAAATACGGGACGCTGATGATAATAGATGAAATCGTGACCGGATTCAGGCTTGCGCTAGGAGGCGCGCATGAATATTTCGATTTTATGCCAGATATGGCTGTCTTTGCGAAAGGCTTCGCAAATGGGATGCCCGTTTCCGCCTATCTTGGGAAAGGAAATCTTATTGATTTAACTAAGAAGCTTGGAATATCATCCACGTTTGCGGGCGAAACTTTGTCGCTGGCGGCAATTAAAGCAGTTATTTCATTCTATAAGAAAAATAATGTTATTGAACACCTATGGAAACATGGGGACATGTTATGGACTCAGGTCAACAAGATTTTCGAGAAATATAAAATATCCGCTAGCGCAAAAGGCTATAATGTTTGTCCGCAAATGGCATTCGACAATATTTGTAAAAAAAATGAATTCTTCAAGAATTGCTACCTTAATGGAGTGTCCTTATATGATGTGTCATATGTTAATTTTTCGCACAAAGATAAAGATATAAATGAAACATTGCAAAAAATAGAAAAGGCTGCAGAAATAATTAGCGGCTAATTTAATAAAATATAAATATAGAGGATGATTATGAAAATGATAAAGCTGTATTTCTTTTGCTTTGTTTTGTGTTCTGTTTTATTTACAGGATGCTACTCTGAAAAAAGATATAATCACATCAAAGAAAAAGAATATCCAATAATTCAATTTGGCGCTGACGGATCGGACGACAAGGATGATACGGAGGCATTCATAAAATTCCTCAAATCGACAGAAGAGCCTTGTGATTTATTCATACCTCCCGGAATTTATAAAATCAAAAAATTGATCATACCTGAAAAAATACGTCTTAATTTTGCAAATGGAGCTGTTTTTGATGTAGAACAATCCCTTAAAATAAATGGTCCTATTCAAGCGGGGATACAACAAATTTTTTCAGGCAATGGAAAAATAAATGGAAATATAAAAACAAACAGAGTTTTCCCACAGTGGTTTGGCGCCGCAGGAGACGGGATACAGGATGACTCTACTGCATTGCAGAACGCGGCGGATCTGGCCTGGAAGTCATCAGGCAAACTTCTGTTTATACCAGAAGGGAAATATCTTTTTGAGAAGGATATTATTTTTCGCTGTAATATTGATTCTAACGGAATATTTTTAAAGAAAATTGAAATAGATGATTCAAAAACCGTTTTTTCTTATGCATCATTCTGTCACAGGCATTATGCTAAACGTTCTAAAATGTTGATTTTTAAAACTGATACCAAAGCTGTCAATTTGTCCCCCAAAGCTTTTTGGGGAATAAAGGAAAATGATTTTAAAATCCCCAAATTCAAGGGAATAAGCACCGTTGACGGAAAATCAAAAATAAACCTTGAGGAAGGAGCTACAATTAATTTTTTCAGCTCTGATTTTTTCACTGCAAGGCAGCATAAACATGGTGATCAAGTTTATTATAAACGTGATATCTGCCAACTGGTCTCTCCGCGTGGAGATGTGTTTCCTGAATTCATGTTTTCATTCTTGGCTCCGCCAAAGGCGGAAAAATGGAGCAAATATAAGAAATATAAAAAAGGCAAGTATTGTTCCTGGCAAGGAAATATTTATAAAGCTGTATTGCCTTCCGGGCCTGCGTCTGTATATAAGAATAAAAATAGATATAAAGGCACTGTGGAGATAGGACCTGTCTGCCCAAGAAAAAGTATGGAAACTTTTTTTAAGTTTAAATACCCGAATGGGGGGAATGACAAGATTCGTATCTGGAACAAACTTAAAACAATCGTGTCCTATACCCCTCCTCAAAAACCGTTGACTGTCAACGGCCTCATTGTTGAAATATATCTTAAGAATTCCGATGGCAAAAGCAAGCGGATATTTGGTTCGGAAACCGTAAAGGTGGAGCGTAGCAACATGATTTTCAACAACCTTAGAATTTCATGCAAAAGCCGGGAAGCAACCCTGCCTGTTCTCCTGCGCACACTCGAGTGCTTAAACGTCACCTACAATAACTGTTATTTTTCAGGAGCATCCAATCATGGCTTAGGGTACAATATCGCTAATGCAAGATGTGCTGCAGTAACATATAATAATTGTATATCTGCTAATTGTCGTGATGGGATGGGCGGGAAATTTGGAAAAAACATTACGGTAAAAGGAGGTTTTTATAACAGAATAGACGATCATTACGGGAAAAACTATCTTATTAAAGATGTTGTTATTAATGCGGTTTCAACTTTTATTCCTGGCTACGGAACACCACAGGCAAATCAGGATAAATGGGGATTTAAACCTCATTATGCCTTTGCCTTCAGCGGAGGAAACATTAGAATAGAAAATTGCAGGATATATAATTGCGAAGGTGTTTTCTCCGTCAGAACAGATACTGCGGACATGTTTGGCTCTGTAATATTGAAAGATATCGATATAATTTCAGACAGGCCTGTCACGCTGTTTTTACATTCAATATCTAAAGATTATTTTGACTATACAGGAAAATTAAGAGTTCCTTCCCAATTACTTATAGAAAACATACACATGGAAAAAGATTTTCCATTAAGGATTATGATCAGGAATTTAGAAGCTTATCCATATGGTCGGATTAGTGTGAGAAACTGTCAATATCTTCAGAAGGTCATGCTTATGAATTCCGGGCAGGCTAATTTTACAGAATGTTCATTCAAAAATACAGTTTTTACATGTTCCCCGAAAGAGTTGCTGTTTTTCAGAAATTGTATTTTTTCAGGAACAACAAAAGGCCTTGAAAAAAAGAATATTGGCATTTCAACCGGCAATATAGATAAAAATGGAACATTGAAATGTATTTTAACAGAACAGACGAATGCTCAAAACTCAGAAACAAATCAATCCTCAAAAAAGGAATGATTCCTAAACTTTTCTATTTTTAAAAAAACATTGAAAATATCCCTGAAAGGATCTGGAAATTAAAATGGGGTTATTCGGAACTTGCTGGGAATCTAAAATTTTCAGAAAAAAATATTGAAGGTGAATAATAAAAAAAGCAATCTCTTTGCATTGCTACATTAAATATATTTATATAGGCTTTCAAACCTATTATAATCACTATTTTTCAAAGAAATTGAAAAGGTTTCATATGATAATTGATATTCATACACATAATATATCGAAAAGTTTAGATTCTCTTTTGGAGGCGGCAGAACGCAATGGAATAAGTAAAATAGTTTTACTTGGAGCTGTTCTAAAGTATGGCTCTTATCCAAATGAAACGCAGATTAGAGAAATAAACAACCTTACAGGAGAGAATGTCAAAAAATACCCAAAAAAATGCGTAGGTTTCTGTTTTCTTAATCCCGCACACAATTCTGAATTCATCATCAGTGAAATAGACCATTGCATACAGGATTTCGGTTTTAAGGGAGTAAAGCTTGAAGTTTCTGTAAACTGCCGCGACGAAAGGCTTTATCCCATCATGGGGAAACTGGAAGAATATGATGTTCCGTTGCTTCATCATTCATGGTACAAAGCTGGCGGTAACCTTGCGGATGAATCGAATCCGGCAGACATAGCCTTTTTGGGTGCGAAGTTTCCAAATGTGAAAATAATAATGGCACATCTGGCAGGATGCGGTGTAAGGGGAATACTTGACATCGCTCCCTTTGAAAATATTTACATCGACACTTCAGGCGGGCAGCCACATTCCGGTCTTGTGGAATTCGCATTGGAAAAGCTTGGGGCTGAGAGAATTATTTACGGATCAGATGCCCCTTACAGGGATTTCTCTGTTCAGCTAGGCAGAATAGCGGGAGCAGAAATAAGCGACGAAGCAAAAGAAATGATTTTAGGCAAGAACGCGGAAAGGCTTTTGGCAATATGAAATTCTTCGATGCAAATGTTCTTTGGGGAAACTGGCAGTTTCAGGGAGTATTCATGCAACCTCCTGAAAAGCTCGAAAGCGCCTTAACTATAAGAAACATAAATCGCGCTCTCATCAGAATGCCTGATGCCGCAGTATGTCCTGATATTGAAAAATGCAACTCAATGCTTTTTGAAGCATTCAATAAAAATAAACAATTAATTCCAGTACCGACAATTAATCCGAAACAAGCAGACTGGCAAATACAGATAGAAAAATTTAAATCACCCTTCGTTAATCTTTATCCTGGATATCATGGATATAGTCTCCAAAGTAAAGAAGCCTGTGAACTTGCAGAGGTGATTTGCGCCAAAGGTAAAACAATACTAATAACAATTCGCCTGGAAGATCCAAGGGCATCAAACCAGTATTGCCGTTTCCCGGAAGTCCCTGTTGAAGATGTGAAAAATTTCATTGAAAAATTTCCAATGTTGAAAGTAATTGCTCTTAACATTTCTTTTGCAGAAATGAAAAAATTAGCCCAGTATAAATATAAGAATTTTTATATGGATATCGCATACGCTGAAATTCTCAACACATTGGAACGCATCATTAGTCTTATTCCCCATGAACAAGTTCTTTTCGGTTCAAATACTCCTCTTTTTTATACTGAAGCCGCAAGTGCCAAGATTACAAAATCAGTTTGTAGAGAAGAAGTTAAAGAAAATATAGCTTATAATAATTTATCCAGAATTATAACATTATAATTCGCCCAAAAACCTGGATAATTGAATAAGATGTAAAATTTCCTTAAATAAGACTAAATCGATGCAGCAAAGAAAGGAGATATTCACCTTTCTTTTCTTCGGGGAATCTCCAATTTTGTAATTCCCCAATGTTTATTCTCTTTTTTTCCTAGGAAAATACATTTTATTTTGAAAAATTTTTCTTTGCAATAAATGAAGCTACCCTTTATTTCATTGTCTTTTAATTTTTCCCATTTCAAATCTTTTATATCTTTTAATTGGGCTAAGGACTCTCCTCTTTTCATGATATTTATACCTATGGGTAAAAGAGGAGTATTTCCCGCCAAAGAGTCAATTTCATATTCTTTACGATCTTGGGGACTCATCCCTAAGATAAAAGAAGAGAGATTGTGGTCTCCCAATTCTGATTTTAAGTATTTCAGAATATTTGGCCTGAGTTATGATTCCATTTTTTTTGCCACTTCTTTTATTTTTTGAGGCGTCGCGGAAAATTGAATGACTTTGGCTATAGCATCTTCTATTTCCTTTTTTTCCACGGCAAATGAATTAAATTCTAGAAACAATAAAAATGAGAGACAAGCAATAAAACTCTTTTTCATAATAAACATTCCTTTTAAATCTTGAGAGCTCCGAGTTCTTTGCTGTCAAAAGCCGATCTCTTTGTCTGTTAACTTAGCCAATTCCAATGAATAATCAATCGGCACCGGAGCCAGCACAAATAAATCTTTATATATAAAAGAATTATATTATTACACTTTTTTTTAAATATTAGCTAAGAAATCTAACCCCATATGTGGAAATGCAAGAGTTTTTTGCGCTGTCGCGGCAACTAGATTCAGCTTGTTTTCGCTTCTCGTTGCAACAAGCTGCAAGCTTTTCAATATGTCGTCTGCGCTGTCGCGGAATTTTTATATGCCAATGGCTTTCGCCGTTGGCTACCAGCGATTCAACAGTTGGATGGCGTCCGAAAAAAGTCCGGCTTTTATTCCGGCTGCGCCGTTTTTTTTAGTTTTAAGACTTTTGGCGGAGCCATCTCGCTCAGCGACAGTCACGCTAAAAGTAGAGTTAGCCAGCGCAATGCGGGTTGAATTTTACCAGCCCAATGCTAAGTTTAAATTTTAATTTTTCAACATTTTATGGCAAGAACTATTATGAATAAACTAAAAATAGCAGGCTCTGAATTAAAAAGCAGGCTTTTTCTGGGCACTGGCAAATTTTCGTCGTCCAAAGCCTTGAAAAACGCCATTGAATCATCCGGAACTGAACTGGTGACGGTGGCTCTGAGACGCGTGGAGTTAAACAACGAACAAGATGAGATATTATCGGCAATAGACCGCGCCAAAACGCAAATAATGCTGAATACCAGCGGTGCCAGAAATGCGGAAGAGGCTATCAGAATCGCCGATTTCGGGAAAGCGGGCGGATATAAATGGATAAAGCTGGAAATTCACCCGGATCCTAATTATTTGCTTCCAGACCCCATCGAAACACTCATTGCCGCAGAAAAGCTCGTCCAAAAAGGCTTCATCGTATTGCCGTATATAAACGCGGACCCCGTGTTGGCCAAAAGACTTGAAGACGTTGGTGTCCATGCGGTAATGCCGCTCGGAGCCCCCATAGGAAGCAACCGCGGCCTGGAAACAAAGGCCATGCTTAGAATAATAATAGAGCAGGCGACTGTGCCGATAGTTGTCGACGCCGGCCTAGGATTGCCGTCTCACGCGGCGGAAGCAATAGAAATGGGAGCGGACGCCGTTCTTGTCAACACTGCAATAGCCGCGGCCGGGAATCCGGCTGAAATGGCAAAAGCTTTTGCAATGGCGGTGGAAGCAGCCGAGCTGGCAATAAAAGCCGGTCCAGCCGCAATATCAGCAAAAGCGTCAGCCACATCCCCCATGGGCATTTTTGACAATGCAGTTTAACGGAAACTGACAAACGAGCCAGGAGAGAAATATTTCATGAGTGGATACTATCAATTTCCAGAATCTTTTTTATGGGGCGCAGCCACATCGTCATATCAGGTTGAAGGGGCAGTCAAAGAAGGCGGACGCGGCCCTTCCATATGGGACACGTTCAGCCATTCGCCCGGCCGCACCGCAATGGATCAAAATGGAGACATAGCCGTCGACCAGTATCATCGCTACAAGGAAGATGTTCAACTGATGAAATGGCTGGGCTTGAAAGCATACAGGTTTTCAGTCTCATGGTCGCGGATTTTTCCAGATGGCTATGGAAAATTGAACGAGGAAGGCTTGAGCTATTACGAAAGACTGATAGACGAACTGCTTGCCAATGGGATAGAGCCCTGGCTGACTTTTTTCCATTGGGACCTCCCTCAAACACTGGAAGACCGCTTTGGAGGCTGGGAATCAAAGGAAACGGCAAAGTATTTCTCTGAATATGTTGCGGAAACCACAAAGCGCCTTTCAGACAAAGTCAGCAATTTTTTCACCATAAACGAATTTTATTGCTTCACTGACTCAGGCTATGTAGACTCTAAAATCTACCCTGGGCAAAATCTGGGAGGGCATTTTCCTCCCGGCAAAAGCCTGTCGGACAAAGGAAGAAATCAAGTGAGGCACAATGCCTTGCTGGCTCACGGAATGGCAGTGAATGCAATACGCGCGAACGCAATAAAAACTCCGAATGTTGGCCTGGCCGAAAACTTTTCAACATGCGTGCCGGTCATAGAGACGGAAGAGCACATTGCCGCTGCAAAAACAGCCTTCCGCGAGGAAAACCGTCACTTCCTGACCGCCTTCATGGAAGGAGCATACCCGGAATCATACCTGAAAGACGAAGGAGCCAATGCGCCTGAATTCACCGATGAAGAAATGAAGCTGATCGGCTCGCCGCTGGATTTTGTGGGAGCCAACATTTATGCGCCTACATATATTAAAGCCAACCCCGAAAGCCCTAAAGGATATTCAGTTATCCAACATCCTGAATGCTATCCGAAGATGGACATGAACTGGCTCTTCGTAGGCCCGCAAATAACTTATTGGGCTCCTCGAATGCTGAAAGAGATATGGAATGTCAAGGCCGTGTACGTGACAGAAAACGGCTGCGCCTGCAAAGACAGACTGACTGCAGAAAAAGAAATCAATGACACTGACCGCATTTTCTATTTGCGCAACCACTTCATTTCAGCCCATCGGGCAGTAAGCGAAGGAATGCCTTTGAAAGGATATTTTGCGTGGAGCCTTCTTGACAACTTTGAATGGGCCGAAGGCTACAGCAAACGTTTCGGGCTTGTCTATGTCAACTTTGAAACTCTTGAGCGCATCCCGAAACTCAGCGCGAAATTTTACAAAGAAGTGATTGCCGCCAATTCCGTGCTCTGACGAGCAATGCGATGGCTTCGGCGTCCAATGCGGTAATCCCTCAGTGAAGCTGGCGCAACTGGCAAGCTTAGCTTATTTCCCGCTTCGCTTTGAAATAAGCTTCAGGCTGTCAATGCGCGCTGGCGCGCCAATCCCAAAAATGATACCTTATTTATTCCATAAGAATTAGACGCGCGCTGGAATTAATGATATATTCATGATTTTGCCGCTTTTATAAAAAGGAAATAATTTTTTTTAGATAAACAATGAAGGAAGGAAAACTCGTTATGAAGTTTACATCTGAAGTGGAAGGCATGATATGCATTGCACAGGGGCCCAATAATGGGCCGTCCCCCATCCCTGAAGAGGGAAAATGGGTGCAGGCTAGAGAAATCAAGGATATCTCGGGATTGACTCACGGCGTCGGCTGGTGCGCCCCGCAACAGGGAGCATGCAAGCTTACCTTGAATGTCAAAGAAGGCATAATTGAAGAAGCTCTAGTGGAAACACTGGGCTGCACAGGGATGACTCATTCCGCCGCCATGGCCTCGGAAATACTTCCCGGCAAGACTATTCTTGAAGCCTTGAACACTGACTTGGTCTGCGATGCCATCAACGTGGCAATGAGGGAACTTTTTCTTCAAATAGCTTACGGCAGAACGCAAACAGCTTTTTCCGAAGGCGGACTTCCAATTGGAGCCGGACTTGAAGACCTGGGCAAAGGCCTGATGAGCGTGACCGGAACAATGTACGGAACAAAGGCCAAGGGCCCAAGATACCTGCAGGCTGCCGAAGGATATATTTGCGAGCTTGCGCTTGATGACAATGACGAAATCATCGGGTACAAATTTGTAAAGATGGGCATTATGATGGAGAACATCCAAAAAGGGATGGACGCGGGCGAAGCTCTCAAAAAGGCAACCGGAACATACGGACGCTTTGCCGACGCAGTAAAAACTGTAAATCCTAGACACCAGTAAATTAAGGAGCTCATCATATGTTATTTGAAAGTTATGAAAGACGGATAGATCAAATTCTCCCTTTGCTGAAAAAGCACGGGATTGATTCTGTGGAAGATGCTCAGGTCGTTTGCAAAGACAAAGGTCTTGACATTTATACTTTGGTAAAAGAAATTCAGCCGATATGCTTTGAAGATGCATGCTGGTCATACATTGTCGGAGCTGCTGTGGCTATTAAAAAAGGCCAGACAGCCGCCACTGATATAGCCGAAACTATCGGTGAAGGATTGCAGGTTTTTTGCATTCCTGGCTCTGTCGCTGACGACAGAAA
The DNA here is from genome assembly GCA_964651145.1 of uncultured Victivallales bacterium. Taxonomy (GTDB): domain Bacteria; phylum Verrucomicrobiota; class Lentisphaeria; order Victivallales; family GWF2-45-14; genus CAZYVR01. The sequence goes on from CAZYVR010000044.1 coordinate 14,293, forward strand.
AGTCGGAATCGGACATGGCAACCTGGCTTCCATGCTTCTCAAAGAAGAAACCAAATGCTTTGCGTTTCTGGCTGGACACGAATCCTTTGCCGCCGCAGAAGGCGCAATCGGGCTTGCCAATTCCGCCAACAAGGCTAGAACAGAGCCGCTTCGCGTAATTCTCAACGGCCTGGGCAAAGACGCAGCTCAGATTATCGCCAGAATAAACGGCTTCACCCATGTTCAGACTAAATTCGACTACTCCACTGGGGCTCTCGAAATTGTCAAAGAAACGCCATATTCAAAAGGCGACAGGGCGAAGGTCAAATCTTATGGCGCAGACGATGTTCGCGAAGGCGTGGCTATTTTGACTTATGAAAAAGTCGATGTTTCCATCACTGGAAACTCCACCAATCCGACGCGCTTCCAGCATCCTGTTGCCGGCACATACAAGAAAGAATGCGTGCTTGCTGGCAGGAAATATTTCTCAGTGGCTTCTGGCGGCGGAACAGGAAGAACTCTTCATCCTGACAACATGGCTGCCGGCCCGGCCTCTTACGGGATGACTGACACAATGGGCAGGATGCACTCTGACGCTCAGTTTGCTGGTTCCTCTTCTGTCCCGGCGCACGTCGAGATGATGGGCTTAATCGGCATGGGCAACAACCCGATGGTTGGAGCTTCTGTCGCTGTTTCAGTAGCTGTTGAAGGAGTTATGAAATAGTTCTCCGAAACAAGTTTTGGAGCTTTTATTTAGGGCGCGCCTTGTTCTTTTCAAGGCGCGCCCGTTTTTTTATTTTTCAGACTTTCAGCGGCTCCATCGCATTGCGCATTTGCAATTATGGATTTTTTTTTTTTGCAAAAGGACTTTACTTTTACATGTATATAATGTACTATAGCTACATGTATATAATGTATTAACCGCTCTTGGGGATTTTTATGCAAGCGACTATGCCGGAATATATGAAGGTAAGGGCATACCTTTACAAGCTGATAATGAGTTCCGACAGAGAATCTCTCCAAATTCCTCCTGAGAACGAGCTGTGCCGCCTCTTTGATGTCAGTAGGGTTACTGTTCGCGGAGCAATCAAAGGTCTGGTCAAGGACAAATTTCTGATTCCGCGCCGTGGCCTCGGCACTTTTATAAACCCGGAAACACTCAATCGCAAAACGCTGCAAATGTCTACAATCGGGGTGACTAAAGGCTACGGGAATCATGTATCCAATACATATGACACAGGCATACTTGAAAGCATCATTCAAAGCGGATTGAATTTTGAGCCTGTGTATCTTCCTGATTCAGGCAAGCCGGATACTCTTTTAGAAATAATTAGAAGCAGTTTAAGTGGGATCATATGGGAGAACTCGAGTGTCGATTCTTCTTTTGAAAGCTATATTGACGCTCTTTCAAAAAGTGGAATCCCTGCGCTTTTGGTGGAGGAGGAAAAGCCTCTGGGCGCAAATGATTATATACTTTCAACCCGCGTCCAAAGAGGACGAGTCATTGCTGATTACATGTATTCCAAAGGACACAAGAGAGTTTTATTTATTCATAATGACGATTCTTATGACGCGCATTTCAACCCATCTTCGACCTACGGCGGTTATTGTCAGCGCATGACTGAATTATGCGGCGATGAGTGGGGGGCTCTCGAAAATAACATTGTCTCAGCTCAAGACTTTAATCGCAAACTTAAAGCCATCAATTCATTTACAGCTGTTTATTCAGGCAACTATCTGGTTCCTTTTGCAACTGATGAGCTGGCTTCGGCAGGAATATCCGTGCCGGATGATTTGTCGTATCTTGTGTATGAGGAGTCAAGCCCTTTCTTCTTTAACGGCCTTCAACCTGACTTTATAGATAAAAAAGAGCCGCTTAAAAAAGCTGTCTTTGAATGGCTGAGTCTTAGAGTTTCTAAAGAGAGAAAAAAATCGGATATCTTTTGCAGAAATATCGAAGTAAAACCTGTTCCAGGCGAAACAGTAAAAGATTTGAATGGAGGGAAAAATGATTAATAAAAATAAAAGATGTTTTAAGAAATTTACACTCATTGAATTGCTCGTTGTAATTGCCATCATAGCAATCCTGGCGAGCATGCTGCTGCCCGCCTTAAACAAAGCGCGCGAGACAGGAAAAAGAATCGCCTGTCAGTCAAATGAAAAGCAATTGGGGCTGGCGTTTCAGATGTATCTGGGTTCGTGGGATGGCTGGTGGTTTGATCCAACCTGCTCTGATGATGACTTAAAAAAATGGCCGAAAATTCTCATTGAGGAAGGATCCGTAAAACAAGGCAGGCATCCAGTTGACTTTGACCTGCATTGCCCTAGCCGCCTTTCCCCGGGGCCAGACCCTTACAATTGGGACACTCTTGAGCATGATAATTTTACTGATTACGCTTTGTGCGCCACCAATTACTGGTCAGGAGGAGGTTTAAAAGGCGTTCATTCTGATTACAGCGGATGCAAAGCCAATCAAATAAATAACCCATCTAATTTTATAGTCCTCACTGAACGTTGGGATAAAAATCCAAAGACAATCAACAGCACGCTGGTGCGTGATCGAAGATACTGGCCAGGCGGCGCCAATGACACCTTTCTCCATCCATGGATGCATGACAAAAGCAGCAATTATTTGTTTGCTGACGGTCACGTGGAGTCTATTTTGGCAAAGCAATTGAGATTGGAAAGGTTTATGCTGGGAACGAATCAAGGATATTATGACGCTAATAAAGATTTTCAGCCAACTTGTCCATGGTAAACAACTAAGATTATGCAAAATAACAATAACAGAACATCAGGAGTTTTTTTATGAGGAAGAGTTGTTACTTGGCTTTGGCCGCAACGGTATTGACATCGTGCACAATTTTTGATAAGGCTACAGAGAATATTCCGCCAGTCAAAGTGGATAATTCCATTGGCAAAAGAATGATAGAAAGACCTAAGTCACCTAGGGTGTTTAATGGCGATTTTGATCTGGGAACAGCCGGCTGGGCATTGAAATATTATGTTAACGCAAAGGGAGCATTTAAAGACAATATTCCTCAGTTGACCACAGTCCCAACGCCTGAAGGAAAAGGCTCTTGCTTGAAAGCCGCATCTATTTCCGGCGCGCATCTTTATTGGCTTGCGGGACGTGAAGTTTACCTGAAAAAAGGAGCCAAAGTTGACCTAAGCTTTAGAGCCAAAATAAAGAAATTTCCAGGCTGCGCGGATATAAAAGACTTTTTTATAGACTTCAGGAATTTCAACAAACATCATCATGGAATGAGCACGGCTGAAAGATATTGGATTACTGGTGTTAGGTTAAAAAAAGTTTCTGAAAAATGGAAAACAGCCAGCAAGATTTTGACCATCCCAAGGGATGGCTATTATTTCTTTCGCTTTGTAATTCAGCCCAAAGACAAAAGCAAGCCGTTCCCAGATATCTATATTGATTCTGTAAAACTAACTCCTCTCAATGACAAAGCCAAATCTGCTGGAATCATTCCGCAAATTGCAATTTATGAGAATAAAAACATTCCGGCATATGGAATAGAAGAAAAAATCAACTATGAGGTCAAAGCGAAATTTTTCGATTCATCTAAGAAAGTTAAAAAAGTTTCAATGGATATAGTTGACGACCAGACTTTGGAGCCTGTGTTAAGCAGGGAGGTTGAGCTCGTCCGCAAAGGAAATGGCATATACGAAGGCACATGCAGTTTTAAGCCCAACCGCTACGGAAGCTATTCCACGCGTGTTCGCAATGATAAAAATTCTGCGCTTGATTGGTTTGGCGGTGATTTCAGCGTTATGCATCCTATTCTTAAGCATGATTCAAATTCCATAGCAAAAGGGATTGGCATAAACGGAGAAGCGCATGCGCCTGGAAAATTGACGAGCAAAAAATTTCATTTTTATGCAACCTCAGGAACGCTCAAGCGTTATTTTGATGTATTGCGTGTAGCTGGCATTGGAAATGTTCGCTCCTGGAATTTTAGATGGAAATTTGTTGAGCCGGAAAAGGGCAAATTTGACTTTTCTCAAACAGATATGATAGTGCGCGAGCACAAGAAGCGCGGCATTGACTTGATCGGCACGCTTGGCTTGGATTTCACCAAACGGAAAGCCATAAAAAGAAAACGAAATATTCCTGACTGGGTTTTGCCTTTATGCAAAATGCATAAAGTGAGCAAAGCACACAGCATGGAAGCCTTTGTCCCTCCATTCGATTTGTGGGAAAATTACTGCAAGGCTTTGATGGGGCATTACAAAAACGACATTAAAGTATGGGAAGTTTTCAACGAGCCTAATGGATGGATGACTCCGAAAAATTATTTGGAGTATGTTAAAGCCGCGCGCAGAGCCGCAGACTCTGTGTCGCCAGACATAAAAATCATTGGGCCATGTCCTACTGGAGATTTTGCGGCTGACCGCTTTGCCGGATGGTCAAAAGAATTCCTAGCGCTTGGCGGAGAAAAATACATAGACGGCTTTGCCTATCATCCCTATGGAGCTTCAAATGACTTTCAAAATGGGAAATTTTTTGAGGCAACCGCAACTATTGACTCAATCCGCTCATGGCTGAAAAATAAGTCTTTGCCTCTATACAACACAGAGTGCTATCACTTTCCAAACTCCCTGCTTTTGCGAACAACGCAGGGAGATGCATCCACTTTGTTGCGCCATTACCTGATAACTTTGGGCAAAGGCGTAAAAAGCAGCGCGTCTATTGCGGCTCAGCAAATTTTTAAATTCAGATTGAATCCTCACATTTGCTTGAATATGACTCACAATATGGAATCGGTTCCCGGTCCGATAGCCGCCGCTTTAAACAACCTGGCATTCCAGTTGAAAGACATGACAAAGACTGAGTCTCTAAAACTTAACAAGTTTATCAACTGCTATGTTTTTTCCGGCGCAAAAGATGAAGGAGCTCTTGCCGTCCTTTGGGATTTGCGTCCGAACGGCAACCAGTGGACCTCCAAGGCGAGCGCAAGCAATCTGCGCTTTCTGGACATGTGGGGCAATCAAATAAATGCAGACGGCAAAGGCATTCACTTAGGGCTTAATCCTGTTTATGCTTCCGGCAAGAAAAGTGAAATTGAAAATTACTTGCAGAAATCAAAATTTCAGTTGTCTGCTCCTGTGAAAATAACAGGGCGTTTTTTCAAGAACGACCTTTATCTCAACGCTAAAAACATGTCGGGCATGTGCTTTGCGCCAGAGGTAGAATTCACTTCTGTTAAAGAACTGAATTTGCCCAAATCTGCGCAGTTTGCTTTTGCGAACAATCCAGACTGTTCCGTTTTTTTGCCGGGCGCTGCAAAGGGAACCGCAACTTCTGCGGGCGCAACGTTTGATGTAATAGTCAAAAACGAAAAAATAGGTTCGGACAAAATAAAATTGCTCCCAAAGAATCCGGCTTATGATCTGCCGTTTGCAGGAGCCAAGCCGCTGGAGCTGACGCTTCCGGGAGGCTCAATAGCAAAGCTTGTTGCCCAAAAAGATTCTCTGTCAATCACTGTGACAGTCAAAGATAAAAATATAGTGTCCCCAAAAAAGCATAAGCCCTGGAGTGGCGATGCGGTGGAAGTGTTTGTGGACACTGCTCCGTTTGCAAGTCTTGAGAGAAATCTCATACATGGCGGAGAAGGCGCGTTGCCTGTGCGTCAGTATATAATCCCGGCAAAACCGAACGCTGGAGAAAAGCAGTTCTGGACCAGCAACAAAAGTCCTGAGTCCCCAACTGTCAAAACACAAAAGACATCGGCTGGGTACAAAGTTAACATTCAGATTCCATGGAAAGCCATCAAGCCATCCGGCAATCGCTATGGAATATACGGCATTGATATTGAAGTCGACCATGTTAAGGCTATTGGCGGAAAAAATATCAAAGAAACGCTAAGCGGCAAGCCTGGGCAGTCATACAAAATTCGTCTCCACTATCCGCTGTTCAGCGTTCCTGAGCAGGCTGAGCTTTATTCAGGCTTTGACGCGCTGGGCGCGGAAAAACTTGTTAATGGATCATTTGAGAAAAAAAAAGAAAAGGAAAACGAGCCGAAAGGTTGGATGAACAGATGGGATCGCAAAAAAAAAGTGTATGACTATGGGGATTTTGGTTATAACGGGACAAAGGGCGTGACTGTAAAACTTGATACGCCGTCAATAAAGCATGTTCAGGGATGGCCTCAAAAAATCAAATGCAATCCAGACGGGAAAACCAATCTGTTGATTGAAGGCTTCGTAAAAGCGGAAAATATTAAAAAGGCAGAGGGAGAAAAAAGAAGAGCTGGCCTGCGTTTTTTCTGCCATTTTTATAATGATGTCAAAAAGAAACACATGGATAATATAGGCATTGGCGTAAACGAAAGCATTACAGGCTCTTTTGGATGGAAAAAAATCCAATGCGTCATTCCTGTCCCCAGAGGCGCTACATCCTGTCAGCTTTCATGCGGTTTGAGCCAAGGGGTCACTGGCGCTGTATGGTTCGATGACGTTCATATAAAAACAATAAGCAAATAGCGAAAATTGCTGAATTCTATTTTTCCAGAAGAAGCGCCGCCATTGCTGTGATGCCTTCGCCCCTGCCACAGAAGCCAAGCTGTTCTGTGGTGGTGGCTTTTACTGACACATTGCCGTATTCGCAATCAAAGACTCGCGCCAGGTTTTCGCGCATTTCAGCGACATGAGGAGCTATTTTCGGAGCTTGCGCTATTATGGTCACGTCAAGGTTTACAAGTTGCCAGGCGGTGAATTCCGGCGAATCAAGAATTTGTTTAAGAAGCGTCATGCTGTCGGCATCTTTAAGCTTTGGGTCTGTGTCGGGGAACCATTGCCCTATGTCGCCCAGAGCAAGCGCTCCCAGAAGCGCGTCCATCACTGCATGAACCGCCACATCGGCGTCGCTATGGCCAATGAGTCCTTTGTCATGTGGCAATTTTACTCCGCAAAGCGTAATCGGCCCTTCGCCGCCCAGTTTGTGAACATCTATTCCTTGTCCTATGCGCAACATTATAAATCCAGCCTTTGTTTTTTTAAGTGAAAAATATATACAGAATACAGCTCTAAATCAACAAGCAAATAAAAAAGGCCGGATTGTCTCCGGCCTTTTGCATTGCGTTTCCTGAAAGTGGTTTTATGCTTTAGCTTCCTCCGCTTCAACTTCCTCCACTTTTTCTCCTTTGACTTTGCCGAGGTATCCCGGCAGGTCGATTCCAGCCATGCTTGCCACGTCGTGGATCGGTGGCAGGCTCTGCATCATGCCGCTGAGAAAATTGGCAGTTGATGTTTTGCCGTCTGCATTGGCGCCGCCTTCCCATACGGTGACCTTATCTATCTTAATGTTTTTGATTGCTTCTGTCTGCATCTTGACGAGCTCTTCGAGTTTTTCGACAAGCAACATTTTAGCGGCTGCGTTGGTGTCGTTTGCGCAAGATTCTATTATCATTTTAAAGCCATCGCCTTTTGCTTTGAGTATTTCAAAGTTTCCTCGGGCTTCCGCATCAAGTTTCGCAAATATTGCGTCGGCTTCGCCTCGGGCTTCGCGACGGCGCTTTTCGGCTTCGGCTTCGGCGGAAATTTCCACCTGTTCCTTTTGGATTTGGGCAGGAACGATTGATTCGGCTTTTTGTTTTTCCATCTCCATCAACGCTCTGGCTGTCTGCGCCACTTTTTCCGCGTCATAATGGGCTTTTTCAATTTGCGCTTGCGCAACACGCTGCGAGGACTCAGCCAGTCTGTGGGCTTCCGCTTCCTGCTCAATGCGAAGCGCATTGGATTTTGCTATTTCAATGGCGGACAAGTTTTCGCCTTCTGTTGCTGTTGATTCCGCCTGCTTTATGGCAATTCTTCGGTCTCTGTCTGCGTTGGCCTCGCCGGATAGGGCGTCGGCTTCCGCTTTTGAGACAGCTATGCGCTGGAATTTTTTGGCTTCGGCTTCCCCGATTCCGCCTTTCTTTTCTTCTTCCGCAACTGCGATTTTAGCCTGATTTATGGCTTCCGATGCCGCGCGCTTTCCGATGGCGTTAAGGTACCCGCTTTCATCTGTAATGTCGGTTATGTTAACGTTCAGAAGTTGAAGGCCTATTTTATTTAGTTCATCGGTCACGTTTTGCTCAACGTTCCTCAGGAATGTTTCGCGGTCGGCGTTGATTTCTTCTATTGTCATTGACGCTATGACCAGACGCAGCTGCCCAAAAATAATATCTTTGGCCAGATTGCTGATTTCATCGGGATGCTGTCCAAAAAGACGCTCAGCGGCGTTGCCTGTTATTGACTCTTCGGTGCTGATGCCGACGGTAAAAATCGATGGCACGCTAATGCGGATATTTTGATTACAGAGAGCATTGTCCAGGTTCACTTCTATTTGCATTGGACGCAGTGACAAGTATCCGTAATCCTGCCAGATAGGCCATATAAATTTGGCTCCGCCGTGTATGCATTTTGCGGCTTGATGCCCGGCTATTTTCCCGTAAATGACCATTATGCGGTCAGACGGGCATTTCTTGTACCTGCTGGCAAATGCTATTATTGTTGCGAACAGCACAAACAATGCTAGCACCAGAAATACTATAAGTCCTGTTACCGTTGATGTTGACGCTGCGATTGTGATTGGCATTTTTCTCTCCTAATTGTTTTTTTATTTTTAAGATATTTTTTTGACTAAATAACGTTTGTCGTCAATCATGTTTTCTATGATAACGGATGTTCCCGTGGGCAGTTCTTCGTCCGAGAGCGCTCTTACTTCACGAGTCACGCCGCTGACGGACACCGTCACTTTGCCCGCCGAAGCTCTTTGAGCGGGGATTGACAGATAGACAGTGCCGGAGCATCCTATCAGATCCCGCGGGGCAATGTTTCCGCTGTGTTGCAGTTTCAGCATTGCGAACACCAGAATAGCAGTCATAAACATCATTGCTATGCCGGAGGCAAAAGCTCCAAAAAATCCGCCCCAGCCTGCGTCTCCCCAAAGTACTCCGCCCCAGCCGAAAAAAGTGATGAAAGCGAAAACTGCGCGGAGCGAGAAAAATCTAAATTCAGCAAAACCTGAGTCGGCATGTTCCCCGAAAGACACGTCTCCGTCCCCGTTTGCGTCCATGCCTGAGTCTTCGCCTCCGAATCCCAAAAACACCATTATCATTTGTATAAGAAAAATTGATGAGCCAAACAGGGCAAGGAACCAGTAAATATATCTTACTTGCGCTGTTTTAAGAAACTCTCCGGTCTGGCTGATAAAATCAAGAACCATAATACCCCCTATCTTCCCGCTGTTTTATTGTGCTTAATATGCTTCAGCTTTCATATTGTTTCAATAGAGAATGTTTTATTTTTCATTGATCTAGATTCTCTCG
>CAZYVR010000045.1:0-23589 GCA_964651145.1 uncultured Victivallales bacterium
TTTTATATTCGGGCAGTTCGTCAAGGAACAGTATTCCGTTATGGGCCAGGCTTATTTCGCCTGGATTCGGTATTTGTGCGCCGCCCCCTATGAGGCCCGCGTCGCTGATAGTGTGATGCGGCGCTCTGAACGGCCTTGAGCTTATCAGCGGAGAGCCCGACAAAAGCATACCGAGAATGCTGTGTATTTTGCTTGTTTCCAGAGTTTCATCCATGCTCATTTCCGGCAGTATTCCGGGGAGGCGTTGCGCAAGCATCGATTTGCCTGTTCCCGGCGGCCCGACCATGAGGGCGTTGTGTCCGCCTGTGGCTGTTATTTCCATTGCGCGCTTTGCCATGGTTTGCCCTTTTACATCGCAAAAATCAGGAAGGTCAACGCGTGTGTCAAAAGAGCTTCTCAAGCCAGCTTTGTACGGGAGCGCGTCCCCATCCGTAAAAAATTGCACCGCTTCAAGAAGGTTGTTTACTGCTATCACCGGCAGGTTTCCGGCAGCGGCTGCGGCTTCTTCCGCGTTTTGATACGGCACGAGCAATGCTTGAATTCCACCTTTTTTCTGCAAGTGAAGAGCTATTGGCAATGCGCCTTTGACAGGACGGACCGAGCCGTCAAGGGCTAGTTCCCCGATGCTTGCCACTTTTTGAAGGCTTTGTCTGTCGATGCTCCCTGTTGTGGCAATCATTCCCAAAGCGATGGGCAGGTCAAATGACGCGCCTTCTTTTTTTACGTCCGCAGGCGCAAGGTTTATCAGAGTGGCGCCTCGCGGATGATAAAATCCGCAGCTCTGCATTGCGGAACGCACACGGTCTTTGCTTTCTTTCACAGCCGCGTCCGGCAAGCCCACGATGGACACATATGACGCCTCTCCGTCTCCGGTGGCGTTTATCTCAATCTCGACAGTATACGCGTCCACGCCAAGGACTGCGGCAGAATAGGTTTTAGCAAGCATAGAGCGCGTTTCCCCTGTTTATATTTTACAGCAGTAATATTTCCCTTAAATATTCATTAAGCAAATGCCGGAAGCGGGATTTTATATTTCAGGAACAATCGAAAAAGGATCAGCAGACATTTTTTGAGTGAGCAAAGGCACATTTTAATTTGATTATGCCGCTCAGTGAAATAGAGTATAGAAAAAAGGATAATCTATGGCGGGAAAGCTGATGTTTAAAAACTTAAAGAAAATATTGATCTACATAGCAGCCCTCCTGCTTCTTGGCGGATGCGGAGGCGGCGACCTGGAGAAGAATGGGAAAGCGCTTATTTCGGCGGCTCAAACTGGCGATCTCAAAAAAATGGAAAAACTCCTTAAAGACGACAACGGCGGCGGCTTGATCATTGCCTATGGAAGCCAGGCTCTTATCTGGGCTTCGCGCAAAGGACATTATCAAGCTGTCGAGCTGTTAGTTACAAACGATGTGAATGTAAACTTCACTGATGAGCATAACAGGACCCCGCTTATATGGGCAGCAGGGAAAGGCTATAAAAGGATAGTAAGATTGCTTATTGACGCCAAGGCCGATGTGAATGCAGTTCAAAAAGACAGAAACACCTCCCTGATCATTGCATCGGAAAGAGGGCACGCTGAGGTGGTCAAGCCCCTTCTGGAAAACAAGTATATCAAAGTGAACGCGGCAAACGAAAATGGAGCCACGGCTTTGATCATGGCATCATCAGGCAAAAAAACAGCCATTGTATGGCTTTTGATCTCCCATGGAGCCAAGGTGGACGTTAAGACTAAATACGGCTTTACGCCTCTTATCAATGCGTCGGCTTACGGGACTTCAGGGATGGTTAAGCTTATTTTAAAAAGCGGAGCCAAGCAGAACTTGAAGGACTTCGACACAGGCGCCTTGTATTGGGCAGCCAAAAACAAAAAAATCGACTCCATGAAGTTGCTTCTGGAAAACATCAAAGATATAAACAAACCTTTAAAAGGCGGCAGAACCCTGTTGATGTATGCCGCATTGCACGGCTTCAATGACTTGGCGGCGACCCTTATAAAAATGGGAGCCAAAGTCAACGCAAGAAGCAAGATCAATATGACTGCCCTTATGTACGCGGCTCATTATGGGCATGCAAAAATGGCGCAGCTCCTTTTGGATAACGGAGCTGAAATAAACGCGGCTGAAAAGATAAAAAAGAAAACGGCTCTTTTTATGGCCGTCAATAAAAAGCACAAAGACGTGATCAAGCTTCTTATTAAACGCGGAGCAGACGTCAACGCGGCCAATGACAGCAAAGCCACTTCGCTTCATTACGCCGCGCGCAACGGCTATGACGAGATTGTTGAGCTTCTGCTCAAAAAAGGAGCCAGTGTCGACGTTGCCACAGACAGCAAAGACACCCCGCTTATAATAGCTTCAGCTTATGGAAATCTTGACACAATCAAGTCTTTGGTCAAGCACGGAGCCAATGTGAACCAAAGAAACGCAAGCGGGTTCACTCCGTTGATGCTTGCTTCTGAAAACGGAAATTTCGAAAAAGTGGAGTTTTTATTGAAAAATGGAGCGAACGTCAACATTGAATCAGAACTGGGCGAGACGGCCATATATCAGGCTTCATTGAAAAAGTATGATTTGATTGTAAAGCTTCTCTTGAAATATGGAGCGAATGAAAAGCATATTTATAAAAATAACAAGCAAAAAAAAGTTAAAGAAACTCCTTGATGCTGATTTTATTTTTTGTATTAATCATGACGCCGCGCAATATTAACATTAGTAGTCTAATGTGGTGAAGTATGATTATTGATTTGACTTTTAATAAAAAGCTTGTATTTTGTTTTTAGAGTTTGCAAGGATGCAAGAAGCTGGAGGTTCGCTTGAAAGAACATGGGGAAATTTCCAGGGAAAGCTATTCTGAGTTGGCTTTTCTTAGAAAGCGAGTTAAAGAACTTGAGGAAGACTTGTCCAAAGCAAGGCGCCATGATTCAACACTTCTTGATGAGCGCAAAAAAAATTCCCATTTTCTCAATGAGAATTGTCCTGACATTATAACCCGCTTTGACAAGAACCTGAAAATTCTCTACGTAAACTTGCCTATAATGGCTATTAACCCCCGCAATATAGACGAATACCCTGGAAAAAGTTTTGATGAGCTGGGCTATCCCAAAAAATTTGTGGCTTTTGTTGAAGAAAAGCTGCAGCGCGTCTTTGACACAGGGCGAATACATCATGACCAGTTTGAGATTGACGGATTGACCGGACATTTTGTGTATGACTTAATGCTTGTGCCCGAATTTGACCAGAACAGCGAGGTGGAGTCCGTTGTGACTATTGCGCGCGATGTGACAGAACTGGTCAACACAAAAATGTCCCTCAGCGAGTCGGAAAAAAGACTGTTTTTTCATGTAAACCAAACGCCTTTGGCGTATATCGAATGGGGCGCGGACCTTAAGGTGGTTGAATGGAATGGTTCAGCGGAGAAGATTTTTGGATATTGCAGAAACGAAGTTATTGGTCGAAATGCTTATGACTTTATTGTTTCAGAGCACAAGGAAGTTTATTCTGACGATTTGAGTTTTTTCGACGGAGTCGGCAAAATAAAAAGCGTGACCAAATATGGGAAAAGCATTCTTTGCGAATGGTACAATTCTCTTCTTTTTGACGAAAACGGGCAAATCACCGGCATGGCTTCTCTAATTGAGGAGGTGGCAAAGGAAAATATAGACAAAGACGAACTCCATAAATCCCGCCAGAAGCTTTCTTTCCATTTCCGCCAGACACCGCTTGCTTATATCGAGTGGGACACCGATTTCAAAGTGCTCAACTGGAACCCTTCCGCAGAAAGAATCTTTGAATACAAAAAAGAAGAGATTATCGGCAAAGAAGCCTATGAACTGATAATAAAGGACAATGACACCCATAAAGATCTGCATGAAACCTGGGGCAAGGCAATAGAGGCTCAGGAAGGCTTCAGCTACGCCAGCAAAAACATGACAAAAAGCGGGAAGACTATTCTTTGCGAGTGGTACAATTCTCCAATATCTGACACTGACGGACAGGTCGTCGGGCTTTCTTCTCTCGCTCAGGATATTACAGACAAAATAAACGCCATAGAAATCCTGAAAAAAAGCGAAAAAAAATACATGAATCTGGTCGAAACCACCAGAACCGGCTTTTTTGTAGTGGACTCAAGCGGGAATGTTCTGGATGCCAACGGAGAATTCGCGGCGCTTGCCGGATTCACCGATGTTGATCAGATAATAGGGCGCAACGCTTCCGAATTGGTTGTGGAGCAAGACTTGCCTCTGCTTGAAAAAGGCATGGCGGAATGCATCAGAAATGGATATGTGAGAGATTTGGAGATGTGCTTCAAAAGAAAAAACTCTCTGATTCCTGTTGAAATCAATGCGACAACAATGCTTGGCAGTCAAGGGCAGCGCATCATGGGATTGTGCAGAGATATATCTTCCAGAAAAAATATGGAATCCGAGTTAATAGCCGCAAAAAAATCAGCCGAAGACGCAGCCAGGGCCAAGAGCGACTTTCTTGCAAACATGTCTCATGAAATACGAACTCCCTTGAACGGGGTCATCGGAATGTCCTACTTGCTTGCTGAAAGCGAATTGCAGGGAGACCAGAAAGAATATTTAGACAATTTGAATTCCTCCGCCGAAATACTGATGGGGTTGATTGAAGACATTCTTGATTTTTCTCAAATCGAAGCGGGCATGCTGAAATTGGAGAAGGAGCCATTCAGCTTGCGCGATGTAACCGCCAAGCTTTGCGCTTCAATGAAACATCAGGCTTCCAGCAAAGGAATTGACTTTCTGACAGAATACTCCGGAGATCTCTGGAATGTGACAGGCGACTCCTTGCGCATTCGCCAGGTGTTTATGAACCTGGTGGGAAATGCCATTAAATTCACTTCTCATGGTCAAGTCAAAGCAAGCATCAACTCAAGGGCCGTCGATGAGGATTTCGCAGAGTTTTGCTTTGAGATAAGCGACACTGGCATAGGGATATCTGACAAAGAAATGGCTAATTTGTTTGGCAAGTTTACTCAGGCTGACACTTCTGTCAGGCGCTGCTTTGGCGGGACCGGGCTTGGTTTGGCGATATCAAACGAGTTGGTGAAAATGATGGACGGTGATAGCATCAAAGTGCAGAGCAAGCCGGGCGAAGGCTCTGTTTTTTCTTTTAAGCTGCAGCTGCCCTTGTGCGAAGATTTTAAGATTAAAGACAAGAAAGAGGAGTATCTTGGCACGCTGACGTTTTCCCGCCCTCCTGTCGTTCTTCTGGTTGAAGACAATTCCGTCAACCAAAAACTTCTGCACAAACTTCTTTCCATATATGGCTGCAAAGTTGACTTGGCTAACCACGGGAAAGAAGCCGTGGATTTGTTTGAAACAAACCGTTACGATCTTGTCTTTATGGACATTCAAATGCCGGTTCTGGATGGCTTTGCCGCAACTGCCAGAATCAGGAAACACGAAAAAAGCACAGATGTCCGCATTCCTGTGATTGCGATGACTGCGCATGCATTGCGCGGATATCGGGAGAAATGCCTGACCTGCGGAATGGACGACTATATTTCCAAACCCATAAAGAAAAATTCCATAAAAGAGGCGCTTTTAAAGCACTGCGCCGAACTCATCGTTGATTGAGCCTGACTTTTTTTGCTTTTATTCAGGGTCTTTCAAGCGAAACTTTTTTCTGGCTTTCGGCGACAAAAGCTTCATTGCTTCCGGAGTGACATAAACATCCTCTTTGTCCTTGTAAACCGAAACGCTCCAGCGTCGCGCGTTTGAGGTCAGCTCTCCGTCGGCAATTGCCACAATCCTCTTGCGCGGGTCGACCTGCCAGGAAATAAAGGAGCGGCCCTTTTTATTGCCTGTATAGCGGAATATAACATTCGGAGTTGTTCGTTTAATAAAAAGTTTTTCCTTATTTGTCAAACTCAATTTTTTTGAATCCAACAAAATCTGTCGCGCGTTTTTTATCAAATATCCCTCGTCTTCTTTTGTCAATTCCACGACATTGGAGCTCCAGCATCCAAAGGATAACAAGATGGCGGCTGTTGCCGCAAAAACAGCAATTTTTTTCATAATCAAAGTCCTGTTGGCAAATCTATAAATTCGCATTCAATATTAAAATCATTCTTCACTTTTTCCATAACGGCAAACTCGCCAGGCTTCTCGGAGCAATAATGCCCCAATGCAAGAACAGTCATCCCAGTTTCCTTTATAATATGGAAAGCGGAATGCCCCACCTCTCCAGTCACGCACAAATCGGCTCCAAGCCTTAGGGCTTCGATCACTGCTTCATATCCGGCTCCGCCAGACGCCACCGCCACTTTGCCCACAGTTCTGTCGCGAGCCCCGTAGAGAATGTGTTCAGAGCCCAGTTCCCTGTCAAATATCTCAGCTATATCCTTCGGCGTTGAATTGTTTTCCAACTCGCCAACAACGCCAAATTCGACCCCGGCGTATTCGCAAAACATGGAGCGCTTTTTGAGTCCTATCATATCAGCCAGCAAAGCGTTGTGGCCGACTTGCGGATGCATGTCCAATGGAATATGCGCCGCATAAAGGGAAATGTCGTTTTTAAAAAGCGGCCTCAATCTGGATGCGTTGATGCCGACAAGCCTTTTAAGGGAATCGCCCCAGCTTAAGCCATGATGAACAAATATAAAGTCCGCATTTTTTTCAACAGCGCCCTCAAACAGCTCAAGGCATGCATCGACCCCAAAGACCGCCTTTCTCACTTCTGAGCGCCCCTCAACTTGAAGGCCGTTATTGGAAGGATCTCCGGGGACGGCGTCAAGCCCCAAAAGCTCGTCAAGATAAGTTGTCAGTTCTTTTAAGTCAACAAAATTCATAGTCATTCCCCGCTGCTTCCGTCTGCAAAATAGCGCATTATTATTCTCCAGCGCAATTCCGACGCTGCTTTGTTTTTAAGCCATTCTTTTGCCTTATTATTGTCCCTTATTCGTGAAATTTCAACAATTTCTTCCTTGGAACAGCGGAAAAGAACAAAGTCAGGATGCGCCGCGCCAAATTCAAGCAAAACTTTCCTTGCCCTAAAGTATTGAATCCTTGTCATATGATTTCTTGCAATAAGATAAGCTGGATATGCGCCGGCCAATATCCAGAAAGGCCATATTGGCACAGGCAGTTCAAGCAATAGAATGGCAATCTGAACAGCCAGAAGAATCATGACCGGAGCGAGAAAAAATATTGAATCCCACTTGGAACGGAAACAATTTCCGATATATCTTCTGAAGCGGCTGTTGGAAGTCTGATATGCGAAATGCTCTTCAAAAGTTCTGTCGCACAAAGGCATTCGCGCAATATGACACAGCTCATGCGAGAGCAATTCATCTCTCCGATAAATAAACCAACGTTTCTTTTTTGCAAAACTGTTCCTGAGCAAAAACAACATTATCCGCTCTTCCGGCAAAGATATTGCGCAGCCTCCCCATAGAAAACCCACGCCTTGCGAGAGAAAAAAGCCGGGAGCCCAATCGACGGCAAACCCGTACAAACGACGCGTAATCTCAGCCGCCTCGCTCATTATTTCACTCGGGATGCAGTCCTCCGAACGGAAATGCATTTCATCAAACAGAGCATACTCGCCATTCTCGCGCAACTCTTTGTCAATATGAGCTATCTTCTCCGCAGTAAGAAGTATTCTTTTCTTGTATTCCTGAAGCGACTCTTCTGGCGCAAGAAAAAAGCCGTTTGAATCCAGAGAGAAAAGGGAATCCAAATCGCTTGCGTCAAGTTTTTCTATTTGTTCTTTGCTTATTGGAAACATTATATCCTTGCTGTTTTTTTGCGGATTGCGCCTTTCACTTTTTCAGGCGCTCCCGGGCATTTCCCCAAATATACATCATAGTTGTCAGGAGGCGAATAAATTTCAGTGTGACAATGCAATAAAGCAATATCCACAGGTTGCGCAATATTCTAAAAAAAAGAGTTTTTCTAGGGGCAAATTCTTTTCTAAACCCGGCGTCCAGCTCCAACACCAACTCTGGATGCGTTTTTCCAACAATCGCGGAATTTTTCCCTTTAAGATAAGAAAGCTTCAACAATTTCCAAAAAGTGTCCGGCATCGGATGGTATGCCCAGCAATGCGGGACAACGCAAACGCGAAATCCGGCTTCGCGCACTTTATGGCGCAAGTCCGGGTCTGTCCCCGCTATGATGTCCGGATTTTCTCCGCCAAGCTCATTGAACAAATCCGCTGGCATGCAAAGGCACATATGCGTAACCATATCGCTGTCGACAAGCTTGTCCTGAACGGGAAACTCAGAGCGCGGCATTTGTCTGGCCGCAGCCTTCTGGAGCCAGCTTGAGTCTTCGGGAATCAACTGCGACGGGCCTGTCATCCCTATTTTTGCATTCTCCAAAAATGGGTTTATAAGTTTCTCCAGCATATCCTCGCACCCGATGGTCACATCGTCATCAATAAAAACATAATAGTTTCCGGAGGCTTTTTTAACGCCTTCATTTCTGGCTCTCCCGTTCGGAGAAATGCCTATCGACAAAACAATTTCATGCGGCTTCAAAGTCTGAGAGTTCAACTGTTTCTTGAGCTTTTCAACGTTTCCGTCCCTTTTTCCGTCAAAAGAGGGAATAACTACTGAAATCTTAATGTCTTTAAATTTTTCGTTCATTTGACAATCCTTCAATTTCATTGCCGGCGCGCTTTTCATTATAATAAAGAAGGCTGATCAAAGCCAACACAAACCAGAATATTTCCATATTGAAAATTGTATAAAAATTAGACATGGTAATCCCATGGACCATCATTCCGGCATGTCCGCCCATAAAGCCAAGCGAAAGAGACTTTGAAAAATTATTCTCAGTAGTCAAAAAGAATCTGAGCATAAAAAGAAATATAGCAAGATTCATATACAAAAAAATCAAAAAGCCTATAATTCCAGTTTCCAGCAATTCCCGCACGTACTGGTTATCGGAATAGCCAAGTCTTTTTGCTCCACACCCCTGTCCCAAAAAAGGATAGCTGATTATCTGATCTATCGACTCTTCCCAGGAAACAAGTCGCGAACGAAGCGATGGATCCGAGTCCATGCCATCCTTTGCAATATCGCCAATCTGGGTAAACTGCTCAGAGATTTCCGAATGATGCTTGCTCAGGAGCAGTCCCAGGTTGCCCTCCCCCATGCTCATAGCAAAGAAATACAGAGCCACAACGACGCCGGCCGCGCCCAGAAAAGTAAGAGCCTTCTTGTTTCGTGAAATCGCAAAAATAACAAACAACAAAGGCGGCACGCTTATATACCCTCCTCTGGATTTAGTCATTATCAAAGCAATGGAAAAGACAATAAGCAAGGACAAATATATAACAAAGGTTTTGGGGCCAGCCGCGTAAATCACAAGTCCAAGCGAGAGGCCAATGACAATCAACAGAAAATCTCCCATAGTGTTTGCGCGTCCAAATCCGGCAGTGGCCGTGGCGCCTCCTTCCGTCAGTTCGGAAACAGGGAACAGGAAAAACTGCGTCATTCCGATGCAAGCAATCACAACGGCAACTCCAAGCAAAATAGAAAACGCTATCTTTACTTCTTTGTCTGTCTCCATCAAGTTCAAGGTCATGATGAATATCCAAAAATACTCCAGTCTTTTCATGGCAAAGAAAAATCCTCTAACAGGCGGCACTGTCTCCTGAAAATATCCAACAAAGGTTGAAACCACAATAACAAGGCTCATAAGAAGAATAGCCAGCAAGATCGGCACATTTTTAATGCTTGTCAAAGACCTTGTTCTGGCTCTGTTAAGAAGCCATCCGCCGGAAACGACCAAAAGGATCATATCTTCAACACGAAGAGTGACCGACCTCTGCATGCCTTCGCTGCGCCCTATCGGCATGTCCGTGGCTATAAGTATAAAAAACAGCATAACGATCAATCCAAAACGCGGCGAATAGAATGTGGCGCACGCAAACAAAAAACCAAACAGCAAGAGTATCGGAAGATAAGGGTTGTCGCCGGAAAAAGATATAAGGCTCCTGGCTCCGGTTCTATATGAAACCTCGCCCGCCTGCGCGCAAAGCGCCATGCCGAATATAGCCGCAAAAACAATAAGCGGCTTAATTTTCAAATTTAAAGAAAGAATATTTTTCGAGAAGCTCATTAAAAGCCTTTCCAGTAATCGGTCCATATGTTTTGCATCCATCGGCCCGCTGAGGTTTTCCGCCTGAATGCGCTTGGTCCAAAGCCAACGCGCTGATCAACAATTCCGCCCCGGCAATCGCCGCCTTCCTGTATACAGTAAAAAAGCTATCGCCTTTGTCAATGTCAAAACTCTTTTGTTCCACAATATTTCCAGCATCCAGCTCATTTGTCATATGATGCAAAGTTGCCCCGCCTTTTTTCGCGCCTTCGGCAAGCATCCAAAGCACAGGCGAGCGGCCTTTGTATTCAGGCAGCAACGAAGGATGAAGATTCCAGCGCGCTTCACGCGCAGACTCCAAAAACGGCGCTCCCAGTATCTGATTAAAAAAGAGAGACAGAATAACATCCGGCTTTACAATGTCAGCAACGTTCATCCCATCGTCCTGAGAATTGATGTTCTCCACCCAAAAGCTTTTTGCGCCAAACGCCTCGCACACTTCCAAGGGGGAAAGATATTTCCTTTCCGCCACCGGACGCCCTGAAGCTTTTTCAAGCAGTCTGAACAAGTCAAATTTCAGCTTCAAAAATATCATAAACAGAAGGTATTTCAGACCGCTGGTCCTAATGACTCCCGCCAGCGAAGACGTGGATTTTTTGCTCGCGGACAATTTGGGAGTGAGGGCCGCGTAAAACTCTATGTCTGAATCCTTGTATCGCTGAAAAACATCCCTCATCACAATTGGCGCATGGAAATGAATTTGAGGCGTCAATATCAAAACTCTCATTTGCCTGTCCCTTCGTATAAATTCTCATGCTCCGATATCATATTTTCAACCCTAAAGGATTTTTCTGCCCGGGCGCGAGCATTTCGCCCTAAGGCTTCGCGCATTTTCCCGTCGTCGCGCAATTGCGTCAAAGCGTCGGCAAAAGCGCGCGGCGAATCAGGAACAACGAGAAGCCCTTCCTCCTTGTCTGTTATTATTCCGGGCACGCCGCCCACATTTGAAGCAAGGACGGGCATCCCGGCGCTCATAGCTTCCATTGCGGCAATTCCCTGTGACTCATAGCGCGAGGGGAGCACAAACACATCCATCAGCCAAAGAAGCGGGCGCACATCTTCAATATTGCCCGCAAAAACGACTCTGCCTGACACGCCAAGCTCCCCGGCCAAATGGCAAAGACGCTCGCGCTCATCGCCTTCGCCAACAATAAGCAGGCGCGCGTTTTCCAAAGAAGAGCCCAACATGGCAAATGCCCTTATCAGCACGTCATGCCCTTTTTCCTTGCTGAGGCGGCCTATCGAGCCAATGACAAAATATCCAGCAAGGCCCAGCTTTTTGGCTGCCTCATTTTTAAGCTTCTCGTCCCTCGCGGCAAAACAGTCAACATTTATTCCATTCATTATCACAATGAATTTTTCAGCCCGCGCAAGCTTCAGGGCAACCTGCTCCGACTTGTCCTCCTCAGAAAGCGCCACAAGCGCGTCGCAACAACTGTAAGCATATCTGCGAAGCCAATAAAGCAGTTTCATTTTCAAGTCCGACAAGCCGCTCACGCCGGGGATTGCGGCTTCTTTATGGAAAATATGCCCGTGAGGCGTATAAACGATTTTGGGCACGCGCGCATATTTTCCGGCAATGCTTCCGAGGACGCCAGCTTTAGAAGTGTGAAGATGAAGAATATCGAATTTTCTCTTCCTGAAAATGCTCAACAATTCGCGGAAAGCAACGAAATCCAGACGCGGATTTATTTCCCTAACCACATTGTCCATGCAGATTGTTTCAACGTCTTCCGGGATGTAGCCCAAAAGGTTCGGCTCATCTTTCGGAGTCCGCCCGAATATAAGGACAATGTCAAACTTGTCTCTATCCAGAAAGCTCAAAAGCTCAACAACGACTTTCTGGGCTCCGCCAGCAATAAATCGTGTGATAAATATGCAGAGCTTTTTTTTATTCATTGAGCCGTTTTCCTTCATTTGGTCGCAGTTATGGAAAAATGTGTAAAAAAGCTTTTAGCCGGAACGACTCCGCCAAGAAATTTCAAGACCTTGATGGCTGCCTTGGCGGAGGCTCCCCAATTTTCCCTGTCAGTGGTCCTGTAGGTTATTTTAACTTCGCGAAACCCGATGTCCAAAAGCGTTTTTTTCAATTTTTCCGGGTTTATCCCCGGAGAGCACGAATTATGATACTCGGCCAAATCCTCTGTCGCGGAGCCAAAGCCGTGTTTTCCCGCAAAACGGACTTTATACAACAAATGGTAAAAGCGATTAAAATAATAATTAGGATCGTGATCGGTGTAGAAAGAGCCGGACTCCTTCAGCGTCCTGTGACATTCTCTGAAAAGCTTTTCATGCCTGAACAGATGATGCAAAAGCGCATAGCAGGAGATGCAATTAAAAGATTCCGACCTAAAAGGAAGGAATTCAGCGTCAGACGCCGCCAGAAAGCACTTTGGATAATCGCTTTGTATCTGAGCAAGAAGGTTTTCACTGATGTCCACTCCAACGCAAAATTTAAATCGCCTGGCGGCGGTTTTCAAGATATGCCCCGAGCCGCAGCCGACGTCGAGAAAAGAATCGCTGCCTGAAGCCAGCGCCAGATTGCTGATGTGCTCATCTATAGCTTTGGCTCTGGCTTCGTTAAAAATGCTTTCGTTTTTGTTGTATTCCTCGGGCGTGATGCGATTATACACCTCACGATTCGCTTTTTTTATCTCAGCTTCAAGTTTTAAATCATTCATCTGAACTCTCTATAATTTTTTTAAGGAAGGCGCCCACAAAAGGCACACGCTCCACCACAAAAAACAATTCTTCGGACTTAAAAATATAGGCGCCTACAAAATATGCAAAAAATCCCATGGAAGAAACCACGCATAGCCTAAGCAAAGGATAGCCAATAAATCCTGTCACATTGGCTACGCCATAAAACACAAAAGATGAGAAACAGGAAATAACCGCAAACACAAAAAAGCTTTTTTTGAACTGGGAAAATTTAAGATGACTGCTGCGCATTTTTAAAAGAATGAAGCCAGCCAAAGCCATGACGGCATACATTGCCGAAGAAGCGGCAGCCAATCCATAAAGCCCCCACAAACGCGCGCACAAAAAATAAAGCGGAATAAACCCAAGCGTTATTGCAATGTTAATAAAGGACAATGCTTTCGTTTCATGCCTCACAAAAAACATCCGGTCAGTCAGCCTCAAAATGCATAACGGCAAAATCATAAATGAATAAATCATCATGAGATTGGCGCAGTACTCAGCGTCCCCCCTGCTGAATTTGCCATATTGCAAAAAACTATCCACAATATCTTGAGACTCGTAGATGAAGAATATCCATAGCGGAATGACAAGAAATATAATTGTGTTCAATGCCTTTGCAAAAGTTTTCTCCGCCAGTTTTTCATTCCCGGCCGCATATTGCTTTGACAACAAGGGGAAAACCGCCGTCGACACCGGGGAAAGAACCAGCACAAATGATGAATTTATAAGAAAAACCGAAAATTCCAACAACGAAAGAGCTCCGTCCATTTTAATATTGGAAGCGATATTTTTTTGAAGAAAAGGTATTGTTCTCCCCACAATAAAAGCCAGCAGAACAGGCCAGGCTAAAGTTAGAGTGTTCTTTATTACCGGGTTCCATATGTTCCACTTTTTCAGTTTCCAAGGGATTCTGTCGTGGATAAGGAAAATAAGAAACAACAAGCCCAAAGCCATCCCGACAAGATTCCCCCACACAAGCCTTTCAATCCCAAAACGTTGAGGAACAAGCCAAAGAGCGACAAGCGAGCTCAAGGGCAAAAGCATCGCGGCTATGGCCGGCGCCAGAAAACTTCTGTGCGTATGATAAAATGAAGAATATATTAGAGACAGCCCCATCAGCAAAATGGACGGGCTAAAATATCTGCTTAAGGCAATGGTCAACTCAAGCTTTGGCCCTTTAAAACCCGAAAACAGCCATGGTATAATCCATGGTATTGCAAAAAAATACGCAATGGTCAAGCCCAAAAGACAAACAGCAGCCAAATTCAGCAAGCCCGAAACATCATCTGCCGCAGCGGCGTCGCCAACGCTGGCGCGCCTCTTCTGAAAAACAGGCACAATCATCATAAACATAATTCCGCCAACAAGAAAATCACCCACCTGCTGAGGGATGGAAAAAGCCGCAAAAAATGCGTCGCTTTCAGTGCTAGCTCCAAAGAACTCGGCCATAGAGCTCTTGACCAAAAGCGAAAAAACACTTTTCACTACAGAAAAAAGCAACAGAAAAATGGAAGCATGTGACACTTTCCGCAAATCAAGCATAATAGAACAAGCTCCCACGGGCGTTATGTTGTCGAATAAAAATATCTATGCCCTTTTTTGTTTTTATAAACAAGCGCATTCTAAGATTCGGTTATTCCTTCGGCTTCAAATTAAGTTCCGCAATTTTTTTATATCTTAGAACGCAAAACGGCATTGGAATCCATAATATATTTGCGAAAGGCACACAGTTCAATGATTTTTCTTTCTGGAGCTCACCGCAAAATACGCGGACTCATATTGTTCAATCATTTCGCCAATATCAAACTTGTTCGCCCGCTCCAACGCATTTGCGGCAAGACGCCCACGCAAAATCGAGTCGTTTTTCAATTCTTTTATTGCTCTGGCAAGAGCTTCAGGATTTCCGGGCGGAACCAACAAGGCGTTCTCACGGTCAACAACAATCTCCGGAATGCCTCCGACCTCGGAGGCAACACTTGGCAGTCCAACAGAAAAAGCCTCTATCAGGCTGATGCCAAACCCTTCAAGCACAGAAGGCAAAACAAAAATGTCTGCTACCGCAAAAGCCTCAACAGGATTTAAAATGCTTCCCGCAAAATGAAAATTACCGCCGACTCCCTTGCGCAACGCCGCATCCTGAAGGCTTTCCTTCTCCGGCCCCTGCCCCACCAAAAGAAAATGCATGGAATCATCTTTCAAAATCTCAGCAGCCTCTATCAAATGCTTATGGCCTTTTTGCCATTTCAAGTTAGCCACCGTCAAAACTATAAAAGCGTCCTCTGGAATGCCAAAATTATCCCTGGAAGCATGGCAAGCCTTAACTTCTCGCCGAATAGACTCAACATTTATCCCGTTATAAACCACTCTGCTTTCGCCATGAAATCCAGGAAACACATCCCTAAACGCATTTTGAGCGGTGCAGGAAACTGAAACCACCATATTCGCTAATGAAACAGCAAGATTCATAAACGCGCCCAATGCTCCTCCGCGTCTTTCAATAATAGTATGCATATGCATCACTCTTCCGGGAACTCTCGCCAAAAAAGCGGCGAATTGTCCAAGAATATGCGAAAGCAACAAATGCGTATGAACAATGTCCACGCGCTCACGCCTTAAAAAAAGAGCAAGCAAAATGATCTTCCAAATAAAATTGAACCGCTTAAAATAGAAGCAGCGCACAGTTATGCCACTTTTTTCAAGCAATTCCGCATTAGGGCCTTTTCCGAAAAGACAGACAACCACAGGCTCTATTCTATCGCGCGGAAATGCTAATATAGCCTGGACTATAGAAGTCCATCCGCCAATCATAAGGTCTTCGCATATAAAAGCAACCCTTAAAGGCCTGCCTTCTTCTGTGTCTTTCATAATATAGCAGTTTTCTCCGCAAAAAATTAATACATTTTGTTATATGGGTCGCGTTCCTGGATTATCTGTTGGATTCTATTTTCAATAGGCGCCACAATCTGCTGAAAATTCACGCTGGCATCCTTAAGAAATATCTCTTCAGGCCCAAGCTGAAACGGCTCCACTATATTGTCCGCGCCAAAAAGAGCCTTGAAATAATCTTTGACTTGTTTTTCCTGAAGATTATAAATTACTTTCCCGAAAACTCCGCCATCTGCAGTCTGACTAATCTGAAAGTCCAAGTAGTCCAACTCCTTTTTCAAATTATCCGGAGGAATAAACGAAAAAAAACTGCTCCCTTCCACCTTATTCCAACGACGGGATATTTTCATTTTTTCCTCAAAGCCAAGCTTTGCCGAAACGGCTTCAACCACCGCCAAAAGTTCTTTTCCTGGAACGACATTCAACACAAGAGCATGCTCTGGGTCCAAAGCCATTGGGATATCCATATTGACAATCAAATTCCAGCCTGAATTCCTACCCGACAAACGACAATTGAGAGGCAACTGCAATTCAATAGGATAACTGTATTCAGACCCGGGCTCTATGCTGAACTCCTTTGAAAGAATGCAGCGTTGCCATGGTTTGCGAACAGTCACAGCGCGCCTGCTCTTCCCACCGCCGCGCATTTCCGTCCAATACTCCTGAAGCTCCGCCGTTATCTCCCTGCCAGCAGCCCCGTTTTCTCCTCCGGAAATAACAACAACGCCCGTCACAGCATCATTCTGACAGAAAACTTCCTTCTCCAACTCAAGAACAATACTGGCCCCGCAAATATTGAAAACTCTCTTTATTCCGTCAAATAACCCCATGACTTATCCCCCCCCACTCTTTATCTTTTCATAATTAACAGAGGCATCAAAACTGTTTGTAAGTATAAAGACAATATGAGCCATTAGCAAGTTGAAGGCCGTTTTTTTGCTTAAGAATTAGCATAACGGCAAGGCGTCATCTTTTTTCTGGGTTTAAAGAAATAAAAGAAGAGCTCAATGCAATCGTATAAAAAGCCGAAAGCATGAGGCAAATGAGGCGAATTGCGCAATTAAACTCAGGCCTAAAAAAAAAGACCGCGACTTTGCCGCGGCCTTTTTTCTGTTATTCCAAAACTTATCCGTTTACTCTCTCAAATTCATTCATGAAATCAATGAGCTGTTCTACACCCTTCATAGGCATGGCATTGTAAATGCTGGCTCTTATCCCGCCTACTAAGCGATGGCCCTTCAAGCCCAACATGCCGCCTATTTCAGCTTCTTTTACAAACTTGGCTTCAAGTTCTTCCGTGGGAAGACGGAAGACAACGTTCATCTTGGAGCGACTTCCCGGCTCTACCGGACAATGGAAAAATCCAGTTTTATCGATGAGTTCATAAAGCACTTCAGATTTCATGTCGTTGATTTCTTCAATTACCTTGAGTCCGCCCTTTTCCTTAAGCCAATCAGTTATCAGCGCAATCATGTATATGGCAAAGGTCGGCGGGGTGTTGAACATGGAGCCTTTGTCTATATAAGTGCTGTAACGAAGCATTGTCGGAACATTGGCAGGAGTTCTTTTCGCAAGGTCTTTTCTCATAATAACCAAAGCCACTCCGCTGGGGCCTATATTCTTCTGAGCTCCGGCATAGATCATGCCGAACTCATTAATGTCAAGAACACGCGACATAATGTCGCTGGACATGTCGGCTATAAGCGGAACATCGGCCATTTTTTCAGGGAAGGAATGATACTGTGTCCCCGCAACTGTGTTGTTGCTTGTTATATGACAATAAGAAGAGCCCTGTGTGGGTTTCCAATGCCTTATGACAGGTATGCGGTCGTAATTTGTTTCTTTGCTGGTGGCTATATTTTTGACTTCTCCGAAAAGCTTTGCCTCTTTCATTGCCTTGGCGGCCCATGTTCCGGTGTCGGCGTATTCGGAAAAGCCGTTGGGAAGCATAAGATTCATTGGAATCATAGAAAACTGCATGCTTGCGCCGCCCTGAACGAAGATGACAGCGTATTCATCGCTGATATTCAGCAATTCGCGAATATTGTCTTCAGCCCTTTTAATTACTTCTGTAAATTGCGGGCCGCGGTGCGAGAGCTCCATTATGCCGTTTCCGACTCCGTGATAATTGCAAAATTCCTCTTGCGCTTTTTCCATTACTTGCGTGGGAAGCATTGCGGGGCCCGCGCTGAAATTGTAGATTCTGGTGCTCATTTATCTTCTCCCATATATTAATTTTGCATTCTGAAACAATTGAATTGCGGCATTTAAAAGAAATACATCTTATATTGAAATAAATCAAATCCTGTTTCAAGCGCGACAATCAAAATTTCCAAGAAAAAAGCAATGCGACGGAGCTTTGTAATGTGTCAAAGCCGACAAAAGCCCTGAAAAATAAAAAAGCAGCCCGAGCTTTCTGTTTAAATGTCGAAGCTCCAATTGTCACGCATGAGCTTTGCTGTGCTTTTGAGAGCTTCCGGCATGACGCGGACATTCGCCACTACAGGCATGAAATTAGTGTCGCCATCCCAGCGCGGAACCATATGGAAGTGAACGTGATCTGGCACGCCTACGCCAGCCGAAACGCCAAGATTGAACCCTGCGTTGAATCCATCCGGGTTCAATGTTCTTTTCAATGTGTTTTTAGCGGCAACAGTTACATCGAAAAGCTCTTTGCGCTCCTCTTCAGTGAGGTCGGAAATGTCGCCGATATGCCTGTAGGGCGCAATCATGAGGTGTCCTGAATTATATGGGTACCGGTTCAAAATAACGTACACTAATGCCCCACGGGCGACTATAAGCGGCTCCTCTATTTTATTTCCTTTTATTTCGTTGCCGCAAAGAAAACATCCTTCTTCCTTCTTTGATCTGATAAAATCGATTCTCCATGGCGCCCATATGGGCGGGTTTTTGTCACTCATTAAAAGCCTCTTTATGTTGAAAATAGCTAATTTTTTAAAAATGCCTTGCATAATTGTCGAAAAGCAGTATATTCTGCTCCTTTGACTATTATAAATAGTAATGCAAAAATGATTTATTTGCTGGAAATATAACTTAAAAAGTGGGATATAGCAAAAATGAAAAAGGACTTACATCCAAAATATTACACAGATGCAAAAATCATTTGCGCCTGCGGAAAGACTTGGGATACAAACTCAACCCTTCATGAAACTAAAGTGGGGATCTGCGCAGCTTGCCATCCTTTCTTTACAGGAAAACAGAAATTTATTGACACAGCGGGACGTGTTGAACGTTTCCGTCAGCGTTATAACCTGAAATCTGACGACAACTAGCATTTTCGCCTGTTTTGCTATCGCTTTATTAAGCGTTTTGCCGGAACAGGCGTTTTTTATTGTTTGTGTTTTATGAATCCAGAAGACATATCAGAACATATTGAAAACTTGCGGCAACGATACGGCGAGCTAGAGGCTCGCCTTGCCGATGCTTCTATATATTCAAATCATCTTGAAGCCAAAAAAGTATCAATCGAGCATCAAAAGCTCGGGCGGCTTTTTGATGGCTATGCCAAGTGGAGCTCTGCTATAAACGAGTTGGAAGACAACAAGGCTATGCTTAATGGCGAAGAGGATGAAGAGCTTAGAGCTATGATTTGCTCAGACATTGAGACCTTGGAACAAAATATTGAGAGGCTGGAGAAGAACGTTCGCCTGTCTCTTATACCTCCCGACCCCAACGACGCAAAGAATATTATTGTTGAAATCCGGCCCGCGGCGGGCGGAGATGAGTCAAGTCTTTTTGCCGGAGATCTGTTAAAGATGTACACGCGCTTTGCCGAGCAAAAAGGCTGGAAGCATGAAATTCTCGACTGCACAGCCAGTGACCTCGGCGGCCTCAAAGATGTTGTTTTTTCCCTGACAGGCGAAGAAGTGTATTCTAAAATGAAGTATGAAAGCGGAGTCCACCGCGTTCAGCGTGTTCCTTCCACAGAGTCGGGCGGCAGGATCCACACTTCCACAGTCACCGTGTCAGTCCTGCCTGAAGCAGAGGAAGTTGAGTTAGAGGTGAATCCTGAAGAACTCAGAATAGATGTTTTCCGCGCGTCAGGCCCCGGCGGACAATGCGTGAACACCACAGATTCAGCCGTCAGAATCACTCATATTCCTTCCGGCTTGTGCGTGGTCAGTCAGCAGGAAAAATCTCAGCACAGAAACAAAGAAATAGCCATGAGAATATTGCGGGCGCGCCTGCTTGAGCTAAAACAGGAAGAAGAGGCGGCAAAGCAAGCGGCTTCCAAGCGAGCCCAGGTCGGCACAGGCGACCGAAGCGAGAGAATCAGAACATACAACTTTCCTCAGAACCGCATAACTGACCATCGCTTTGCGGTTACAATCCATGACCTGCCCAAACTTCTTGAAGGATATATGGATCTTTTACTGGAGCAGATAATAGAAGTGGACTGTGAACGCCGTCTTGAGTCGTTGGGCCACGTCCACTAAACTTTCAGTCATCATCAGTCGCCCAGTTCAGACAATCTTTTCTCTGTCAGTTCCGAAAGCAGCTTGAGAACTGTTTTGCAATAAAACAAAGACTCTCTTTTAATCCTTTGCGCAATGCTGTCGGCGTACATAATTTCCTTTAATTTCCCATTCTCGCCAAACATGGGACAGCATATAATGCTTTTCAGGTCAAAACGTTTTGCCGATTCGCTGACATTGGTTGTGGTTTCGGTGTCTATTATAATAATATTCCCGTGCGAGTTGAGAGTTTTGTTAAGACATTCCCGGCTGACGGGATACGCTCTGCAATCCATGTCTTCGCGTTTTTTGGATCGAGCCATAAGCACAGCCAGAGTCGGCTCTTTGCTGTCCTCTTTGTCTTTCACTGAAAAAATAAGGGCTTTTTCAAGGCCGGTTATTTCCAGGACTGCGTCCAGATATGCCCGGCGTATTTCACTGGGATTATTCAGCCGATGGATGAAACAGCTCGTGGACAGCGCGGTTTTGAACCCGTCAGAAGTGTGTTTTGAATATTTGTCAAGATTGGCTATATAGCTGATTTTCAATTGTCCGTCCCCCAGATTGACGGGGGTTCCGTTTCTCAGTTTCTTTGCCACAGGTTTTTCGGCTTCAAATTCCTTGGGGATTTCTTTCAGATAAAAATCACCCTCTGAATATATGAGTTTAAAGCGCATCGGATGGTCTATCACAATGTCATTGTTTTGGGCTCGGCCTATGGCATAGTTTTTTGGTTGGAGCACCCATGAGCTGCCGGACTGGGTTTGATCTCCGATTTGCCTGACGCATGTCAGCGTGGCTACAATCAAACTTTCCTGGCATATTACGCATCGCTGATGATTGTCAGTGTGAAGAGTTCTGCAGTAAGGGCATCGTATTAGCGTGTTTGTCATAGTTTATTCCATATTTGCATTTCAGTCTGTATCAATGTCGTGGATGAGGAATTTTTGCAAGGTCGTTCGCGGTGGCTGTGCTGGAATAGTTTGCGTCGGCTGACTTTGCGGTCGGCAACTGAACTGTGAATTCGGAGCCGTTTCCCGGCGAGCTCTCGATGTTGATCTTTCCACCGTGGCTTTGAATTATTCCGTAAGTCATCGACAGCCCCAGGCCAGTCCCGCCGCATTGGTGCATGGAGGGATCTTTTGTGGAAAAGAACGGATCGAATATCTTCTTTTTTACGTCTTCAGACATGCCGTATCCGTCATCGCGGATGGTGACAGACGCATATGCCCGGGAGCCTATCACGTCGGTAAAAGTCATTATTGAGATATTTCCTTTTCTTTCGACGGCCTGTATTGCGTTTATTATGATATTCAACAGGGCTTGTTTTATCTGGTTTGGATCTGCGCATATTTCGGGAATATCTTTTTCAA
This sequence comes from uncultured Victivallales bacterium, assembly GCA_964651145.1. GTDB lineage: Bacteria > Verrucomicrobiota > Lentisphaeria > Victivallales > GWF2-45-14 > CAZYVR01. Next base: position 21,573 of record CAZYVR010000045.1, read on the forward strand.
AAAAGGAGTCCAGCTTTATTTGCTTGCTTGTCAATTCGTGCCGCGTAAAATCAAGAACGCCTTTGACAATGTCATTCAATTGCGTGTTTATTTTATCCGGCGGCGTTTCGCGGGAGAACTGAAGAAGATTGTTTATTATATCAGTGGAATGATTGACCCCGTTTTCTATCTCGTTCAGGCAGTCGGAGATATCTATGCCGTCAATTTCTTTCAATTCTGAATCTTTCAGGACTGATTTCAGCATTTTTGCATAGCCGAGAATCACCATCATCGGATTTTTCACATCGTGAACTATTCCCGCTGTAAGAAGCCCCACCGCCGCCAGCTTTTCCGACTGAAAAAGGCTGTTTTGGGCGTCCTTAAGCGCATCTTTTTCTTTTTGAAGCTTTTCGTACAGCCCCGCGTTTTCAAGCGCCTGCCCGACCAGCATTCCTATTGCGGTCACAAGCTTCAGGTCATCTTCAGAAAACCTGTTTGGAGATTTAAGCGTGTTGGCTTGTATTACTCCCAATATTTTATCTCTGCTTTGAAGCGGGACGCACATGGCTGAAAGAATCCTCATGCCCATTATGCTCTGGGAGGCTTCATAGCGGTTATCGCCCTGCGCGTCAGTCACGAGTGTCGACTTCATATCATTGAGGACGCTGTCGAGAATTGTTTGGCTGAAAGGAGTCATCTCGCTGAACTTTTCAGGCTCCCTGAAGCGCGCCTCTTTGCATTCCAGAACGCTTGTTGCCTCATTGAAGATATGAATAGAGCAACAATCTGCCACGTCAATTTCCTGAAGAATGATATCAAGAGTTTTGGCGCATATATTGCTGGAATTGAGAAGAGCGTTTATGTCCTGACTCGAACGATATATAGCGGCAAGATCTTTCCTGGCTCTTTTGGCATCTTCTGCTTTTTCTTGCTCAGGGCTTGCCGCCAGATTCAACGCGCGAGCGTCCAATTGAACAGTTTTCGCGTCGATGCTCAAAGGCTTGAGCTTTCTTTGGCCTTCAATGTGGAAGGTCAGGGTTGAATCTCCCATTTTTACAATTTGGCCGTCGGAGATTATTATTTCTGAAATCTGGTTGCCATTCAAAAATGTCCCATTGCTGCTGTCGAGGTCTTTTATTTTGAGAATTGAGCCATTCTTTGCAATGCACGCATGCTTGCGTGAGACTTTGACATCTTCAAGAGTGATGTCGCATTGTTCTCTGCCAATGAATATTTCATCATTGAGCAAGGGAATTGTTTCCGTGCGCCCATTTCTGTGAACAATTGTGACTGCTGTTTTTATCATTTTTTTTAATTATCTAATTTCATTGGAGCTTTGCAGCGCTTCGTCGAATTTTTGTTTCAGTTCCTTCAATTCACTCCATATTTTTTTGGCTTTTTCCAGCTCCGCGTTGTATTTATTCTGAATAAATGGCATAGACCAGCCATCTTTTGGCAGCAAATTTTTCAATTTTTTAGAGAAACTTCTGGAAGCCTTGTCTATGGAGGCTTTTGCCTGGATTACCTCACCAGGCGATATTTTTTGGAGACCGCTCAGCTTTGCTTTTAGCTCTAAGAGTTTAAGCCTCTGAACCGCAATGCTTTTCGTCAACTCAACCGTGAGTTCATCCATCTTTTCGATTGCCTCAAGCTTATTTTGCAGGATTTCCTGGTTTACTTGGACAAGTTGGTTTATTGTGTCCAGCCTTACGCCGTAAAGTTTGCTTTTTTCGTCTTTCGAAAAGGCGGCCATGCCAACGGCCAGTCCTGAATCTTTTGACAATATGGGGCCGCCTGGCAGCAAAGGCGCTGATTTTACGCTCAAATCCAGTATGTCCGGCCCGATGCCCAGCACTTTTCCGCGTATCCGGAAAATTGCTCTGGCGCTTTTCTTGTAGCCATAAACTGTAACACTTGAATCCAATTCACAGTCTTCCGTTATATTGTTCGCCAGCGGCAAAAAAGATCTTTTCTGTTCTTGAGGCGCAAGCTCAAAAAAAACAAGATCCCTTTGGTCGTCGGGAACCCAAATGGAAAC